>CAZJCZ010000197.1:0-4088 GCA_964544575.1 uncultured Flavobacteriaceae bacterium
CATAATTTTTTTTTAAAGGTAAGGAATTATATAAAGATATTTGCTATTGTTATTTGCTACTAATAAAAAAAACCGAACAAATTGTTCGGTTTTTTTTATTAGGTATTTATTTTGTTTATTCTGCCAAGGTTCTCATATAATTCACTATTAACCATCTGTCTTCATCATCTGGCATTTTTTTTGTGTATTCCGGCATATCATCTCTTCCAATCGTTGTTTTATAAAATAAGGCTCCATCAGATTGTGCTTGAAATTCCTCAGAAGAGAAATCTCCCAAATCACCATCTTGCTCTTCAGCTTTTGACCCATCTCCATATCCTTCTTTACCATGACAAGCTTTACAATGCTTTGCGTATAATGATTTGCCTATGGCCAGGTCTTCTTTGGGGTTAGTAGGGTTTTTCATATTTTCATACTTGGCAGGCACTTTCCATTCCTCCTGCACAACAGAAGTAAATGAATATAAAGCGATTGTTACAACTCCGATGATCATTAAAATTTTAAATAATTTCATTTTTTTGATGTTTTTTTGATTTATAATTAAGTTATTTCAAAAACAGTACCAAACATACTGTTGCAATTAATTTTATTTTAATTTTCTGTTTCTACTTCTAAATTTTTCCCTTCCTTTTTTATTTTAAATAAATTAACAATTAAATATACAAATATTCCCCATATTCCAAAAATTAATAAATTAGTAAATATGAGTATAGATATTGGTGTTTTATTTCTTGGAGACCACAAAGTTCTTTGATCAAAAGTAGATTCATCAACTATGGGCGTTCCAACAGGAGCTTTAACTAAAGCTTTCACCGTTCCGTAGTCGTCACTATCGTTCAGAACTACTTCGATTGTTAAAATCCCATCAACACCAGGAATTCCTTCTTCTATTGGAACAATAATGGTACCATCTTCGTCAGTATTATTAAATTCTTTACCAATTTTTAAAGGTCTAAATAATCGCTGTACTTGCACATTTAATGATTCATCAATAATTACGCTGTCTTTACCTTTATCAATCAATGTAGCTTTAATATAATTGATGCTATCTTTTGTGAATAGACTGGCTTTAATTTCTGCATCTTTAATACTTAGACGTTTAGAAGCTCTCTTAAATAAGTCGTTTCCTTTGAATGATATAATTAGGTTATATATATTCAAGGAATCTGGTTTAATAACGTTAATGTCTTTAATTGTAAATCTACTTTCACCTTTAGCATCGGTAACAACAGATCCCAATTTTATTTTCTCATCATCTATTTCATTATAAACCGTTAATTCTATATTTGAAACCTTTATATTTTGTTTCTTAATTTTGGCACCGGCTGAAATATTCAGGTATATTTCACCCTCCATCATTTTAACGTAATCAGCTTTTAATCTAATCTTATTTTTTTTAGTCTTTTGTGCATATAAATCTTGAAACATACCTGAAACTAATATTAAATTTAGTAACACAAGAAAAATATGGCGAAATTTTATATGCTTCTTCATGATTCCAGGGCTTTATCGGTTTTTAATAATTCTTGTTCGTCAGCCGTTCTCTGAATAGGAACTGCGGGTAAGTAGCGAATTAATAATGTTATTATTAATAATGCCATTGCTAATGTTGCAATTGTTATTACCCATTCATGCATACTTGGAAAATAATGACGCCATGATTCTGGTACACCTTGAATTGGTAAGAACGGATGTAATAAGGTTGGTGTAACAATGAGATAACGTTTCCACCATGACCCAATTACAACTAGTAAACCAACAAAAAACATTGGTAGTGGTTTTCTTCCTTTTTTAAATAGTAATACTATTATTGGAATTATTAATCCACCAACAGTTACAAAGTAAAACATTGGAGCATAATGACCTGTAAATAATGTATCGAGATGAACAGCTTCACCTTTTTTTGCAGTAAAGAACGGAATTAAATATTCGTTGATACTAAAATAAAGATAGATCAAACATGCAAGCACTAAGAATTTACCTAATTTGTCAAAGTGAAATTCTGTAATATAATCTTCTAGCTTTCTATACTTTCTTACAACATAAATTACTGTAACTAACGCGCCAAGCCCTGCTACAAAGGCGCCAGATATAAAGTAAGGTGCAAAATTGTTACTATCCCAACCAATTCTGTAAGTTGTAGAAAATAACCATGCGTCAATAGTTTGTAATAATAAACCAACCGGAATGATCATAATAGCTATAATCTTAATTGATTTTGTTTGTAGTGCTTTTTGCGCAGCACTTCCTGTCCAGTTCAAGGAAAATATACTGTAAATCTTACTTAATTTAGGGCTTTTCTTTTTAAAATGTTTTTTTAAAATGGCAAGATCAGGTAGTAATGGAAAATACAATAATAATAGACTTATCACTATATAAGTAGGTATAATGATAACATCCCAAATGATGGGTGATTGCAATCTTGCATGAATAAAAAGGTTTAAAATTCTATCTGGCCGACCCATATCTATCATAATAGTGATACCCGCCATAATTATGGATGCTAGTGAAATTATTTCAGCAATTCTTACCAAAGGAGTTCTCCATGTGTTTTTAGTCAATCTCAAAATTGCAACTGTTACTGAGCCTACAAAACTAGTAGCTACGAAGAATACAAAATTTGAAATATAAATGCCCCATAGAGCATAATCCCTCATGTTTGTAACTTCTTGACCTTTAATAACTTGATCAATATATGCGACTATTCCAGCTATTGAAAGTATAACAAGAAAACTTACCCAAATTATTCCATTTTTTCCAAATTTTCTCGGTGCTAAATCGTCAATTATAGTTTGTTGATTTTTCATAATTATTCAGGTTTTTCAACAGATTCAAATTCCTTATAATCTTCTAATCCATCTTCAAATTCAACCAATCTATCCACCGGAGGTAAATAATATACACTTGGTTCGGTACCCAATCCCTCCATTAATCTATACCCTGCTTTATCAGTTAATAATTTACTTAATCTTAGGGTTTCATCACCATTAGTTACGGTATCTTCATATTTATCGCCAAAATAAAATACTCCATTAGGGCAGGCAGTTACACAGTGAGGCAGTTCACCATTTTTTATTGAATGTGGACAAAAATCACATTTATCAACAGTTCCTATTACGCTAGGTACACCCGCATGATCCGGATGTGATGATTCATGACCATGCTGCTCCATATCCATTTCCATAGTGATCTCACTTGATTCACCCTGATTCGGTTCACTCCAATTAAAAACTCTTGTTGAATACGGGCAAGCCGCCATACAAAAACGACAACCAATACATCTAGTATTATCAATCAATACTAGTCCATCTCTTCTTTTAAAAGTAGCATCCACAGGGCAAACAGTAACGCAAGCAGGATGATCACAATGCTGGCAAGTCATTGGCATCCAATAAGGTGCCGTATCTTTAGATTCCTGCATTTTATAAACCTTTACCCAAGCATTGTCTCCGGTAACATAATGATATTTATTACAAGCGCTTTGACATTTTAAGGCATTTTTACATTTAGCCAGATCAACAACCATGACAAATTTACGGTTAGGAAAACCTTCTCTAACATTGTATTGTTCATCCTTATTTTTTGAATGGTCCATTTCCATAACTTCAGATGTATCTACTTCAATCAATGTACCATCAGTAGTCATCAATTCCATTACTTCATCAGTACGGTTATTGATTTTTGCGTTTAATTTTGAAGTTATTTTGGATAAGCCAATACTACCAAGCGCAGTAATTAACCCTACTTTTAGCCCCTTATCAAGAAATTTACGCCTTGAGCTTTTGTTATTTTCTTCCATATATATTAGGTGATTAAAGGAATTTATAATTTTCTACCAAGCCACCTTAGTAATGATTTATTAGAAATGTTTTCCTTAATGATCTTTGATTTTTTTATGGTACTTACTTTTACTTTTACAGCGGTACCATCTGGCTTTAGCAGCGTTTGGTATTCCTCTTCAGGACCAACCGTTTCTTGAGTAGTTGAATTACCAAATCCTAGGAAAGGTATTAACAATGTACTACCTATTATGGGTAAGATACCTCTTCTTGATATTTGTTTGCCTTTTCTAGTGTTGTCTTTCATAT
>CAZJCZ010000198.1:0-1218 GCA_964544575.1 uncultured Flavobacteriaceae bacterium
GCAGAAAAAGATTCTGGAAATATTTTTCTATTAATATTACGTAACTTGAATTCTAATGGTTGACGATTTCTTTTTACTCGTGAATTAGTTATCACTTTTTTGGTCTTTGTAAACATAATATTCGATATTTTAAATTAAGTGACTTTATAATAAAACAACTAACTAATAGAAATTCCTACCTCTAGTTCTTATTTATTTATTACTTGTATATTAAACGACTAAAAGTCTAATATTATTTCATTTAAATACGAATAGATTTAAAAATTGAAGGACTATTTGAATATCTCGCTTGAAATAATACTATATAATAGTTTTGAATGTTAGGAAACTTTAAAATAAGATTAGACTAAGAACAATTTAATTTAAAATACTTAGTACGTATTCGTATTCTGCTAATTGTTCATCAAATTGCGGTTCAACTTGAGGTTGTGGTTTAAGTTCACTTAAAATATTTTCAGCGAAAGAATAATCTACTTTTCTAAATCGATTGGCAGCAAAGGCATGGTAAGCACTTCCCGGGCTTTTGACTTCTTTTAATATTAAACCTCCATCAAATGGGTTGAACCCTGTAATAGTGTACATTTCATTAACTTGCAGACCTCCCAGTTTATACCATCTTCTTTTTGCGTTTGTGCAAACTACTGTTTCTCCTATTTTAAATGTATTATTCATGCTTTTAAATTAAGTCGTTCAATAATTAAACAATTATGATTTAAAAAATCCTACTTTTATAGGTTAAACTTTATAAAGTTATGGCCTAGTGGGTTAGTTTTTGAAGTTTGATGAGTCTAATATAGAAAAAGAATCTAAAGGAAATCTTAAGTTTTTAAACAAGCCGAAAAAATTAGATATTCTTTACTTAAAATTATATCAAAATTAATTTTAAATAAGAAACCGATTTATTTTAAATTAATGGCTTTTTAAAATAGGGTTGAGACAGAAGTATTGATTCTTCTTGAGGAATCTCAACAAATATTTTTTCTGCAAATGAATAATCTACTTTTCTAAATCGATTCGAAGCAAAGGCATGATAAGCACTTCTTGGGCTTTTTACCTCCTTTAATATTAAACCTCCATCATAAGGATTAAAACCGGTAACAGTGTACATTTCATTCAGTTGTAGACCTCCTAATCTATACCACCTTCTTTTCGCATTTATGCAAACTACAATTTCCCCAATTTTAAATTTACTATTCATATTATAAGCTGAGTAAACTA
>CAZJCZ010000198.1:1318-4084 GCA_964544575.1 uncultured Flavobacteriaceae bacterium
ACCAACTTGCCGGTGGCTGTGCCCATACTCCAACCCATCATGGCATGCCCAGTTGCAATGGTTAAATTTTCACATTTTGCAGATTTACCAATATAAGGTAATCCGTCGGGAGAAACAGGCCGTAATCCACACGCAACATTATCCTTTTCTTCTTTTGTGAGTTCTATATCTGGATAATATCTTTTCGTAGCATTTGCGATAGCTTCAACTCGTTTTATATTGATCTTATTGTTTATTCCAGCTATCTCCATAGTTCCGGCAAATCGTGTAAAACCATTCATGGGTGTCACTGCTACTTTTGCTTCAGCTAATATTGCAGGAATCGTAATTTCAGTAGGTATCAAACTATCTATTCTATAACCTTTTCCTGGCTGAAGCAGAATTTTTAATCCAATTTTTTTACTTATCGAATTACTCCATGAACCCGCTGCAAGCACAATTTCATCGGCGTTAAGCCTTCGTTTATTTGTTATTACCGTATTTATTTGGTTATTCCTAAAATCTAAATCTTCTACCTTTTCATTCTTATAAAATTTAACTCCATTAGATTCTAAATAGGTCTTCATATCCTCCATAAATTCATGTGGAGTTGAATGTGAATCGCATTTAAAATAGCTTGCCCCAATGACGTCCATTTGAACATTTGGTTCTAATGCTTTTACTTCATTGGCCGCTAAAATTTTAACCTCCAGCCCTTCGTTTTTCGCTATTTCAGCAACCTTAATTTCTTCCTCAAGCATCTTTTCAGTTTGACATAACATGAATAATCCTTTTTTTTCATAATGAAATTTAAAATTTTCAGTTTGCCTCATTTCATCATATAGATCTTGACTTAATAATGCGATATCTTTAATCAGAGGAATGGATTTTTTAACATGTTTTATATTACAAGATTTATTGAAAGCCCAAGCCCATTTTAAAAAGTCTAACTCAAATCGGGGTTTAATATACAAGGGGCTCGATGGATTTAACATCCATTTGATTCCCTTTTTCATTACACCTGGAGCGGATAGTGGGATTAAATGACTTGGAGATAAATATCCTGCATTAACATATGAAGCTCCCGAATCTAAATTAGATTGATCCACAATACTTACTTGATACCCCTCTTTCTGAAGGTAATAAGCAGAACACAATCCAATAATTCCACCGCCGATAATAATTACTTCTTTTGACATATTTTTCTTTATATGAGATTCCCAATCAAGTTGGGACTGATTTGATTTATTAAATCAAATCACTTGAAAACCGTGAGCATAGGGGTCATCTTCATCATCAATAATAATCGTATTATATCCATATATTTTTGCCCACCCCTGAATACTTGGTATGATGGCTGGTTTATCACCTATGGTTGTCTCTTCTTCAATTCTACCTATAAATTTACTTCCAATAAAGCTTTCATGAATGTATTCTTCACCCTGTTTCAACTTTCTCTTTGCATGAAGTTGTGCCATCCGAGCAGATGTTCCTGTTCCACAAGGTGACCGATCTATTGCTTTATTGCCATAAAACACCGCATTTCTTCCTGCTGACGTAGGATCGATTGGATCACCTGTCCATAACATGTGTGTTACATCCCTGATCGTCTCATTTTCCGGATGAATAAATAATTTGGGATACTTCTCATTAATACGATCCCTAACTACTTGTGAATATTGTATGATCTTACTGGAAGTAAAATTGTGAAGTCCGGAAAAGTGTTGTTGAGGGTCTATAATAGCATAATAATTTCCACCATAGGCCACATCAAAAATAAGCTCCCCTAACTCCGGACAATCAATAGTCAATCCTTCTGCAGCTAAATAACTTTTTACATTGGTTAATTTAACCCAATCCACTTTATTTCCTGATTGTTGATATTCAATTTCAACTATTCCTGCAGGGGTTTCCATGCGAACTTTTCCTGGTATTTTCGGAGATATTAACCCCTCTTCAATTGCTATAGTAACAGTTCCAATTGTACCATGACCGCACATTGGCAAACAACCCGAGGTTTCAATAAATAAAATAGCAACATCGTTTGTGGGATCATGAGGTGGAAATAAAATACTTCCACTCATCATGTCATGACCACGGGGTTCGAACATCAATCCTTTACGGATCCAATCAAAATCCTTCAAAAAATGCTGACGTTTTTCACTCATGCTGTTTCCAACTAATTCTGGTCCTCCCTTAACAATTAAACGTACAGGATTACCACAGGTATGAGCATCAATACATGTAAACTTACTACGAGGCATTCTTTGTTCTTTCTATATAAGCGCTGATTCTGTTTTCCAGTATTTCAAGTGTAACTGTACCTTGCTCTAGTATTATCTCATGAAATTCTCGAATATCAAATTTTTCCTTTAACTCTTCTTCGGCTTTTTTTCTTAATTCTCTAATTTTAAGCTCTCCTATTTTATAAGATAATGCTTGACCTGGCCAAGAAATGTATCGATCTGTTTCAGTATTAATTTCATGAAGAGAAAGTGCGGTATTAGAAGTCATATAATCAACTACCTGATCTCGTGTCCATCCTTTTGCATGAATCCCGGTATCAACCACGAGACGGCAAGCACGCCACATCTCATAGGTTAACTTGCCGAAATGCTCATAGGGTGTGGTGTACATTCCCATTTCTTCGGCTAGAAATTCACAATATAATCCCCATCCTTCGCCGTAAGCTGAAAGGTAAAGATCTTTCCTAAATTTAGGAATACTATCTCCTAATTCGTTATTCAAACTACCTTGTAAATGATGACCTGGAACGGCTTCATGAAC
>CAZJCZ010000199.1:0-4060 GCA_964544575.1 uncultured Flavobacteriaceae bacterium
ATCTTTAAATTTTCTTAATTGTTTCCTTCTTCTTCTTCTTCTTCTTTTTTAGAAGCCTTATTCCAAATTTTTATATCATCATCTTTAGTAACCCCTGAAATAATTTCAACATTAATTCCATCAGAAAGGCCCAATTCTAATTCTTTTTTTTCAAATTCATTAACACCCGTTTTAACCTCTACATACGGTTTTTCAGTTTTTTTATCAAATTGTAATAATGATTCTTTAATTGACAAGACACTATCTTTCTGTTCTAAAATTATTTCAGCGTTTGCACTATACCCAGCTCTTACAAAATATTTATCATCAAGTTTTACATCTGCTTTAATTTTAAATTGAACTGCACCAGCTTCTTCACTTCCTTTTGGAGCAATAAAATTCAATTTAGCCGGAAACTTTTTTTCGTCAATTGCACCAAGAGAAACTAAAATGTCTGAACCTTTTTGTAATTTTCCTACATCTGCCTCATCTACTTGGCCTTCAAAGATCATTTTGCTCATATCAGCAATGGAGGCAATTGTTGTGCCTGCATTAAAATCATTAGTTTGTGTTACTTGATATCCTTCTTTAACAGGAATCTCTAAAATCATACCCGTGGCAGTGGCTCTTATATTTGTATTGGCAGTTCCTGAAGAACCAGACGATCCTCTACGAATAATTTGATAATCATTCTGGGCATTGAGTAAATCTTGCTTAGCCTGATTAAAGGTCAATTCAATCGCTTCAAACTCGGTTCTTGAAATTACACCTTTATCATACAATGTTTTATTTCTGTTAAATGAAATTTCTGCATTGCCAAGCTGTATTTGAGCACTATTTACTCTTCCTTTGGCACTACTTAATGATTGCTCATTAGGTACTACCCTAACCTTTGCAATTAAGTCGCCTTTTTTAACAATCGCTCCTTCTTCCAGATAAATTTTATCAATAATTCCAGAAATTTGTGGCTTAATTTCAACTTCCTCAAGCGGTAAAACTTTACCTGTAGCCACTGTTTTATCTATAATTGTCGCCTTAAATGGTTTTTCGGTTTCAAATAATTCCGTATCCTTTTGATTATTTTTAGCAAACATTATTAATACTGCAATAAAAACAATTCCAATAACGGAAAATATAATTATTTTTTTCATCTGATTAGTTATTATTATTTAATGATTATTTTCAAAATTTCGATATCTCTTATTCTTCTCTTAACGCTTCAATTGGTCTTATTTTTACAGCCCTGTTAGCCGGTATTAACCCGATTAATGTACCTAATATAATAAGTGTAAAAAGGGCTGCCAAAACAATAGGTATACTCACTGATGAATTTATTAAAACGGCATCAGGCCCTGTAAATATACTATTCATTAAAAATAGTACTCCTCCACCTGCAATGATTCCTAATATCCCTGCAAAAAGTGATAACACTACAGACTCTAATATTATTTGTGTTTTTATCTCCCATGGCTTCGCCCCTAAGGCTCGTCGTATCCCAATCTCCTTAGTACGTTCTTTAACTGTGATCAATAAAATATTTCCAATTGCAAACACGCCTGCTAGTAAGGTTGCCAAGCCAACGAAAACGGTTAAAAATTGCATACCTGTTAAAAATCCCGTCACTTGCTCAAACATTTCACCCAAATTAAAACTGCCAAATGCTCTGTTATCCTCTGGATGAACATCATGTAAATTTTTCAATAGTAATTTTACATCTGCCTCGATTTGACTAATATTAGAATCCGGTTTTCCAGAGATCATCATAAAACCTATATTGTCTCCCTGATTAAATACTTTTTGAAAAGTAGTAAATGGCATGTGCATATCATCTCCAGGTCCCATATTTCTGTCGGGCCTTTCAAAAACTCCCACCACTTTATAATTAATTCTACTTATTTCTACATATTCGCCAATAGGAAACTCATTTTTTTCAAATAGATCTTCATAGACATCTTGAGAAATGACTATTACTTTTTTACTGTATTCAATATCATTATCATTTAAAAAACGTCCATACATTAATTTCTTTTTAATCACCTTATCCAAGAGTGGATAATCTCCCGATATCGTATAATTACCATCTAGGAATTTATGCACTACATTTCCCTGATTTTGATTTCTGGGAACTACATATTCGATTTCAGTAATTTGTTCTTTAATAATTTCGGCATCTGACATTTTTAATCGCATAGGTCTTCCCTCTTGAAATCCACCGAAAGGCATACCAGTAGCCTGCCCCCAAACAAAAACACTATTGGTTGCCAATCCTCCTACATCTTTATTAAATTTATTTTCAAACCCTCTTGCTAAACCTAATAAAGTAACTAATATAAAAGTACCCCACATCACTCCAATTATTGTAATAATTGTACGCATAGCATTTTTACGAAGTACCCCGTAAATTTCATGCCATGTATCTAAATCAAAAATTGTTTTCATTGGTTCTTTTAATATTATTGCTTTCCTGTTGAATTGTTTAGGTCAATAGAATTTAATTATTCATCATTTAACGCCACAATTGGCTTTATTTTTGCCGCTCTTCTTGCCGGTAGATATCCCGCAATAATTCCAGAAATTACTAATAAAACAGTTGCAAAAATGACTATTCCCAAATCAACATTCGGATCTTTAATAAAATATTTCTCTAACCCTGGTGCTATTAATTTTAAGACACCAAAACCTATCAATAATCCTAAATATCCTGCTAATCCAGTAATAAATAGCCCCTCAAACATGATCATTTTTATGATTGAATTTGGTGTAGCACCTAATGCCTTGCGAATTCCCAATTCTTTTGTTCTCTCCTTTACGATATAGATCATAATATTGCTAATACCAACAATACCGGCTATCAATGTGCCAATACTTATAAGGATAACTATCATGTCTAATGCTCCTGACGTTTGTCGTGTCCCTTGAACTACTTCTGCTCTGTTTGTAAGTCGAATGGCTCTTTGGTCGTTTGGATCAATATCAAATCTATCTTTTAAATCCCTCATAAGTTTAGCGCCAAATGCTATCGCCTGCTCAGTACCCAAATCTGGATTATACAAAATATTAATTTGGTCCACATTATCACTATTACCATAAATACTTTGAGAGGTTGTAATTGGAATATAGTTCAGCCTCTCTTCATTATCGCCTCCCGGATCAGCAAAGACACCAATCACTTTATATGCCAGTCCACCAGCATTTACATATTTTCCAACTGCACTTATTCCTTTTGGAAACAGATCTTCCTGAGTCATTCGGCCAATTACAATAACTTTTGATTTTTTATTCAAATCAGATTGATTTATAAATCGGCCATCAAAAGGAACTGCTCTTTCTAAAAATTCAATTTCAGGATCAACACCGATCAAAGGATAATTTGATTTTTCATTTTTATAAGATATATTAACTTGTCTTTGATTTCTTCTAATAATATGTTCGATTTTATCGCCATAATTCTTAGTTATGTAGCCTACATCTTCATTTTTAAATTCTATTCTTCTTCCGGTTTGATAACCACGATATGCTTTGGAAGTTCTATTCGGCATTATAAACATCGCATTTTCAGCATCTCTACTAAAAAATGATTTAAAGGTGTTTTTTAAACCATTGCCCATACCAAGTAAAATAGTAAAAAGTATAATTGCAAAAGTAATGGTCAAACCTGATAAGACCGTACGTAACTTGTTCTTTCCAATACTTTGAATTATTTCTCGCCAACCATCTAAATCAAACATAATTTAAGCTTTTACTTTTTGCTTTGTTTTTTCGTCACTTGTAATAACCCCATCTCGTAAGCGTACTATTCTATCGGTTCCAGCTGCAATATCTTCCTCATGAGTAATGACAAAAACCGTCATCCCTTCCCGGCTAATGTCTTTTAATAATTCCATTACTGAACCAGAAGTTGTAGAATCTAAGGCTCCGGTTGGTTCATCAGCTAACACCACTTTGGGATTTGTTACCAGCGCACGTGCAATAGCTACCCGTTGTTTTTCACCTCCTGAAAGTTCACTTGGTAAATGATCAGCTCTTTCCTTAATACCAACCTTATCTAAATATTTTAAAGCAATTGCTTGACGTTCTTTTC
>CAZJCZ010000200.1:0-2798 GCA_964544575.1 uncultured Flavobacteriaceae bacterium
CTATATATTCATCATAGGGTAGTTTTAAAGAATCAGTATAATAACTTAACTGCTTTAAACTAAGCATTTCTCGATCCTCTTTGTAGTCTCTTGTATTAATATTACTCAGTGTAGAAATATCTATATTTACAATATATTCATCAAAATGGGCCTTGGTAGCAGGCATCCTTTGCTGTTCTGCATAAGTTTTTCTTGTGGTTGGCATTTCTTCATAGTGATAGCCATCATTTAACACTAAGGTCATATACTTACTTCCTTCTTCTGTAGTAATTTTTCCATTTTTCGCTTTAATTACTTTAGAGTTTGCCCGTACCCTATTGAGATCGTAATAAATATGAACATCTCTTAATAAATTATCATCCTTCCCATATTTTTCAGCAAACTTAATACTATACCCCGGAATTTCGGTATTGAATGTTCCCGGAACTAAGGCCAAAGCCGGCTGTGTTTTTTGCATATCCAAGAGCATATTTTTAAATTTAAAAGCAGCTCTAGGAAATGCATAATTTAAAAATAAAAAATTCAACCCGCTTAATAGGATCATCAAAAGTATAAGAGGTCTGATAAATCTTTGTAACGATACCCCGGAAGACTTAACAGCTGCAAATTCATAATTTTCAGAAAGGGTTCCTAAGGCCATTATAGAAGATAATAAAATAGCAATAGGCAATGCCAGCGGAACCTGCATCTGAGCGATATATCCCAAAAATTTAAATATATGACTGAGCTCAATCCCCTTACCTGCAATTTTATCAAATTGAAGCCATAGGGTTTGCATTACCAACACAAACAGAATGATAAAAAAAGTAACTAGAAAAGGGACTAAAAAACTCTTAAGAATATATTTATTTAATATTTTCATTCATTGAAAAGTTTTTATTATTAGAGTCATTTAACAAAATAGAAAATTGTTCATTTTAGCAACTCCGCTTTCTTCTTGGAAATGGTTCAAATTAATATAAAAAATTTACAAGCACAAATAACCAATTAATTTAGTTTCTACTTGTTCAAAAAGGTTACACTAAAGTTTGTTAATTAGGTATCCTTCTTTTTTATATTTATCCTCATCAAATAAAAATAATTTACTCGAAAGAGGTTGGTCTGTTTTAAATTTTGTGATAGTTAATGTTGTAACCGTACTATTATTTCCTGTTTCAATTAATCGATAAATATGGTTCGTTTTAACATCTACCCCCAATAATACACTACTAATTTCAGAATTACTATCTATTGGAATCAGTTTAACAAACTGAATTTTTCTACCATTCATATTCTCTAATACATCCCAACTATAGGTAAAACCATTTTTATAAAATGAGAAAAATTTTGAAGGTGTAAGAGTTTCTGCATCTTCTGCATCTACATCAGAAATATTTACTTCTTCATCTTCAGAAATTATAGTATAAACTTTTTTACCATCAAATAATTGATTGACGCCTAAAAAATTAACATTATATAAATCACCTTTCATAGCTACATTCCCTCTCGTCTCTTGATTTACATTTTCTTCGGCATTATGTAACTTATAATTAAACTCTACATATATATTTTCGTAGCTATTCATTTTTTCCGATACCACATCTAATAATTGTTCAGATTTTGCATCGCCTTGCGCAAAAGTAGTAGCACTTAACATAATTGTAACTAATAACACAACAATTTCTTTCATCCTCTTAAATTTGTTCATTTTTTAATAAATCTTCCAGCGCCAATATATCAGGAACTAACACTTGTCTTGCTTTACTTCCTTCAAATGGACCAACAATACCAGCTGCCTCCAATTGATCGATAATTCTACCTGCCCTATTATATCCTAATTTTAGTTTTCGTTGCAATAAAGAGGCTGAACCTTGCTGAGCGTTTACAATTACATAAGCAGCATCACCAAATAGTTCATCTCTATCAGCAATATCAATATCAACATTAGTGCCACTTTCTTCACCAACATATTCAGGTAAAAGATGTGCGCTCGCATAAGCCCGTTGCGATCCGATAAAATCTGTTATTTTATCTATTTCTGGGGTATCAACAAAAGCACATTGTAATCTGGAAATTTCATTACCGGTTGAAATAAGCATATCTCCTTTACCAATTAATTGATCTGCGCCCCCTGAATCTAAAATCGTCCTTGAATCAATTTTAGATGTTACTCTAAATGCTACCCTTACAGGAAAGTTAGCCTTTATAATACCAGTGATTACATTTACTGAGGGTCTTTGAGTGGCTACAATTAAATGAATACCAACGGCCCTTGCCAATTGCGCTAAACGTGCAATAGGGGTTTCAATTTCTTTCCCCGCTGTCATAATAATATCTGCAAACTCATCAACTACTAAGATGATATAGGGTAAAAATTTATGCCCGTTTTCGGGATTTAATTTTCTGGCCTTAAACTTCTGATTGTATTCTTTGATATTTCGAACATAGGCATCTTTTAGCATATCATACCGATTATCCATTTCTATACACAATGAATTTAAAGTATGGACAACTTGAGTGGTATCAGTGATTATGGCGTCATCGACATCAGGCAATTTGGCTAAATAGTGCCGTTCAATTTTATTAAAAAGAGTTAGTTCTACTTTTTTAGGATCGACTAAAACAAATTTAACTTCAGCAGGATGTTTTTTATATAATAATGAGGTTAAAACTACATTCAAACCGACTGACTTTCCTTGCCCCGTTGCACCTGCCATCAATAAGTGAGGCATTTTAACCAAATCTATCACAAAAGTTTCGTTAGAAATAGTTTTACCCAAAGCTATTGGCAATTCCATCTTGGCCTTTTGAAACTTTTG
>CAZJCZ010000200.1:2898-4049 GCA_964544575.1 uncultured Flavobacteriaceae bacterium
ACTATCCTATCTTTATTAGCTTCTAACTCTTCTTTATTAATAGTGATACTCTCATCACCATAATCATTCAGCAAATCTAAAGTCGGAAATTTAAATTCAGAAAGTTCTAAGGTTGGATCAAACTCACCGAAATCTTCCACCAATTTATTAGAGAGATTTTCGACTAAATGGTCTTCCTCAAAAGTCTTTTCAACTTCAATTTTTACTTCTTCATGCTTTATATTTTCAATCTCAACTGGAGGTTTTTCAATTACATCCTCTTTTCTCTCCTTAGTAACCGAAGTATCATCATCCAACGTAAGTTTTAATTCTGATGTAGGTTTTTCATGTACCGTTTCAGAGATATACCCTTCACCTGTGGCATCATCTATTCCAAACGGACTAATTTCCTTTTCTTTTCTTTTAGGGAGTATAGCTCTTAGGGATTCAGGAGTTATATTAAATCTAGATATAACGTACGCTAATAAAGTAAACAACAATAGTAAAAATACCCCAACCTTCCCAATAAAATCATTTAAAAAATCATTCAATTCATAGCCGATTACACCTGAAAATAATGAATGCTTAGGTGCAAAAAAACCAATAGCCAGCGCAGACCAAATCATAGTGATAATTCCCCAAAACCATGCTTTACGTAATGGTTTAAAAGGTAAGTTGAGCAGCAAGAAGAATCCACTAAAAAATAGCAATATTGGAATAATAAATGATGCTAAACCGAAACCCTGATAAATAAGAAAATGACTAATTTGAGCACCAATCTTACCTAATAAATTCTTTGCATCTACCAATCTATCCGCAAATAAAGGGAGTTTGTCCTGATCAGCTTGCCAATGCATAAAAAATGACGACAAAGACACAAATAAAAAAATCGCAAACAATACTAAAAACACACCAAAAACCAAGTGTGTTTGTTTGCTTTTAAAAAAGATTACAATACGATTCTTTTTATTTTTAGATGTCGACTTTTTCTTTTTGGCCATCAATTAAATTGTATCTCGCAAAAATACATAAAATATAAGAGTTAAAATGTTTGCTGTAAAAGATTAAGAGAATTTTGGTAGATAAATAATTAATCCTATTATAACTGCAATAATCGCTGCAAATGTAGCTGCCCCGGCCGAAATATCTTTAATAAAACCTATTCGATCATC
>CAZJCZ010000201.1:0-2737 GCA_964544575.1 uncultured Flavobacteriaceae bacterium
GGCAATACCACTTGCTTTGGCGCGCCCTGTTCTACCAATACGGTGAATATAGGTTTCAGAGATATTTGGCAGATCATAATTGACTACCAAAGACAATTCTTCTACGTCTATACCGCGAGCCGCAATATCTGTAGCAATTAATACCTTGGTGAGACCATTTTTAAAATTACCCAACGCTTTTTGTCTTGCTATTTGCGATTTATTACCATGGATAGCTTCTGATTTTATGTCGGCTTTATCAAGAATTTTCACAATTTTATTTGCACCATGCTTGGTCCTTGAAAATACCAGTACAGAATCAACCTGGTTTGTTTGCAATAAGTGTATGAGTAATTTTGGTTTATTTTTCTTGCTCACAAAATATACAGCTTGTTCAACTTTTTCAGCGGTTGCCTGTTCAGGTTTGACAGATACTTTTTCAGGATGATGGCCTAATATCTTACGAGATAATTCGATAATGGCTGGTGGCATAGTTGCCGAAAAGAACAATGACTGTCTTTTGTGTGGTAATTTAGCAATGATCTTACGGATGTCATGAATAAAACCCATATCAAGCATTTGGTCTGCTTCATCTAATACAAAGTATTGGATATCTCCTAAAGTAACATAACCTTGTTGTATCAAATCTAATAGTCTACCCGGGGTAGCTACCAATATATCTACACCTTGATTTAGGGCCCTTGTTTGTGCACCTTGTTTAACACCGCCAAAAATGACGGTGTTTTTGATTCCAGTAAATTTACCATAGGCCGTAAAACTGTCGGCAATCTGAATTGCTAATTCACGTGTTGGTGTTATTACCAATGCTTTTATCTTACGTCTTCCTTTAAGTGGCAGGTTACTTTGAAATATGTGTTGCAGGATTGGCACAGCAAAAGCGGCTGTTTTACCAGTACCTGTTTGAGCACAACCCAGCAAATCTTTTCTGTTTAACAGGATAGGAATTGCTTGCTGTTGTATCGGTGTTGGATGTGTATATCCTTCAGCCTGAAGGGCCTCTAGAATAGGTTCTATTATTTGTAAATCTGTGAAATTCATGTATTTAATTAAAAGCGGCGAAGGTACGGTAATAGTTTGGATTTAAGTGTTTTTACTGAGAAAGGGTATAGTATGCTGATTTTTAGCTCTTAAAACAAAAAAGCTGACCCCCTATAGATCAGCTTTATAAATAACCAATATACTTTGTTGCTATGTTAAGAAAGTTGCTATAAAAAAATTGGTTACTATTGAAAGTAATTTACGAAAATATAAAATTAGAAATTAATAAAACATGATATTTGTCATGTTTTCAATTGATTATGAAACCCGATTTTGAAGTTTCCTGTTTTTATAAATTTCACATCATGTTATTGCCAACCACCGGCATAATTAAGAGATTCTCCAGATAACTGCTCTAGATACTTATATTTTAAAGATAAGATCTGTCTTAAATGTAAATAATCATGAGCCAACCAATTCGCTAAAAATAACCCAGCAGACATGGCTCCAAATTTAGGGTGCTGATAGGCATTATTCCATTTAGGCTCTTTAAGGGATTGTAGCCAATCTATTGATTGATCTCTTTCGTTGAGAAAACGGTATACCTTATCATTATAATCCTGTTTGATATATGCTCGGTCTAGAGGCCATTTGGTTTGATCAAAGGGTGGTAATGGAAGTGTAGGGTCTTGAAGCACCAGTTTTGTTCTTGTTCTAAAATCTTCACGTTCTTCATCAAATAAATGACAAACAATTTCAAGTAAACACCACTTATCTGGATTCCATTTCCATAAATATTCTTCTTCAGTAACATCCTTTAACAAATCGTTAAAAATAGTTCTGTTTTTTGAGAGCTCATAAATGATCTTTTGGTTCTTCATTTTTCAACAGTTGTTTTTTAATAAATTTTGATATAATACCGATCTAATTTGTCTAAAAACCGTTCATTGGTTGTACCCGTTCTATTAAACATGATCACACTACCCATTTTGAGTTCAGGATAGATACGTATTTCACAATAGTAACCACCACCACCCCCTGGGTGAGCAAAATATCGAAAACTATTTAGATTTCCGCTAAACCATGATAAGCCCATTCCACTCGCTTTGCCATTGCGGGTAAGGTTTTCTGTAAATAACATTTTTACAGATTGAGGTTTAAGTAATTTACTATGAGATTGAAGTAATTCTTGAATATATTTTACAAAGGCGTGAGGTGTACCTATTAATCCACCATAGGCCGTATGGTTCACATAATAGTTTTTAAAAGGTTTCCATAATCCTTCAGGGGTATCCATAAATTTTGACTTATCTATAAAAAAGCCCATTATCCAATTTAGAAAACTGTTGTTTTTTTGATATCCTTTGGCGTGATTATTTTTATTGAAGAAGTCAAAGTCTAATTCAGATGGATATACATCCAGCGGTTTTATAATAAAATCTCTGACAAAATCCTCATAGTTTTGTCCGGAAAATTTTTCAATCAACCGAGCGAGAAAAATAAATCCAAGGTTTGAGTAAGCAAATTTTTGATTTGGTTCTGATTTGGTTCTATTGAATTTGCTAAAAATATGGTTAAAAAACTTATTGCTGTCAAATGCCTTGTGTTCATTTGGTAAATGAATCCACGATAAAGGATTCGGGTTGGGTATGCCGGCAGAATGTGCCATGAGTTGCCAAATTGTAATATCAGATGAATAAGGAAAATCAGGTAGATATTTTTTAACAGAATCATCAATACGAAACTTACCCATTTCAGT
>CAZJCZ010000201.1:2837-4019 GCA_964544575.1 uncultured Flavobacteriaceae bacterium
ATAGTTTTGACCTGCTTCTTTAGCACATTTTGGGCAATAAGCATAATGAACATAATAGTTCTTGGCTTTTTTATGTTGTTTATTTAGGTATGCCCTCATCTTTTTTAGAAATTTTGGTACCTCTTTATAAGCCCCCTCAAAAACTTTACTCATAAATGTGCCTGTGATGTCGGTATTGATGGCATTAGGAACTTTATCGGTTGTTGATAAATACATATCAGATCTGAAAGCACTCGGGTCTGCAAATAAAAGTAAAATATCTTCTTTGTTAGTTTCCAATTTTTTTGAATCTTCTGCCATTTTCATCATATTCTTAATTTTCTTACCGATCAAAGGGGGTAGTGGAATATGAAAAAAAGTAGGCACAGACGCTTTAATAAATTGTTTATGTTCCCATTTGAATGTTTTTTCATCCCATTTTTCTTGATTGAATTTTGGACAACATTCATTATTATCTTGTTTATTTAAATTGCTCATGATTTTTGTGTTTCCTAAACTTATTAAAGTGTTTACCATATGTTGTAGTAGTCATCCTTATTCAGTTTATTGGGCTTTTATGTTTGAGATTAATTAGTATATTTTTTAAAAAAGAAACTGACCCTAGCTTAGTTCCCAATTAACATTTATTTTTCTAGATGATCATAAGAAATTCCCTTGATCGTTGATTTTGACTTTGAGGCGTTTGTCTCCATTCTCAAGAGTCAATTTAAATTTTTTGTCGACACCTTTTATGTGGTGATAATTTATTAAATAGGCTTCTTTAGCAATTAGCCATCCTGGATACTTTATTATTACGCTGTTTACCACAATTTTGGGTAGGCCAACATCTTTATATTTTTCTATAGTGCGTATTATTTTCCCATCTTTATCATAAGCAGCAAGAATTTTACCTTTAGGAATGTAAAATGATACGCTGTAATAATCATACTCATCGTCATAAAAATCGGATGTTTTTATGTCATAAGTTGCTACTTTACGTTGAAGTTGTTTAACAGGTATAGCTACTTCACTTTGACCTACTTGATTAAAGTATTTATAATTTGTAGCAACTATTACAACCTCAGATAAGTGTTCTGTTTTCGTTACCTGAGCAATACCTTGGCTGGTTAATCCAATAACTAATAAACCAATGATCAATTTTAACATAGACTTTAATTTAGAGTTAGTAATTTGGCAATTGGG
>CAZJCZ010000202.1:0-4003 GCA_964544575.1 uncultured Flavobacteriaceae bacterium
ATATTTCTATTCTTAAATATTACTTTATAAACTCTTCAAAAGTTTTCAATTTTAATTCTTCTAAAAACTTAACTTTTTTCTTAATTTTTGCATAGTCGTTTTTAGCTTTTGTAAAGCGTTCTTCAATAATGTCCAAATTTTCTAATTCGGCATTTGAGGGAATATCTGAACTCCCGGCTATTTTACTAAAAAGATCTGACATTTTTTCTCTCAGTTGAGGTTCTGCTGAGCCCACATAATTATCTCCTGTAGTTATAACTAACGATTCTTTTAACTCACTTAAACTACTAATTAACTTTTTGTTTTTTATGGTCTGTGCTTTTTCTAAGATAGCATCTAACTCATAAACCATGTAAGCTAAATCTTGTGTCATGTCATACATCTTCATAGTTGTTTTGTGCATGAATGCCCTATCATCAAGACTTAAATCAGATTTCGGATCATAGATAATTTCAATATTTTGTTCATAGGTTTCCTTTCCTTTTTTCATGACCACCTTATAAGTTCCAGCTTCTACTTTAGGAGCGGTAAAACCACTAAAACTAAATGTTTTTCCTTTGGCAATTTTTGGTTGCTTAATTCTATAGTTCCAATTAACAATATTAATACCCTTAGCTTTTCCGGGTCCAAGTTCGCTTATAACATTACCGTCCATGTCTTGGACTTCCATAGTCATTTTACCAAAAGTATGACGTTTTTTCAAGTAATATTTTATTTGAACAGCACGGCTTGGGTTTGATCCTCTAAACTGAGTTTCTGTACCAAAATTACCTGCAAAACTACCCTCTTCAAATATAATAGTTGGTTTAGTTTCAAAAAAGTGCACATTTTTTTGCAGTACCTCCTGGCTTATTTCACGTAACGGTGAGATATCATCAATAATGATAACCCCTCTACCATGTGTGCCCATGACCAGATCATTAGTTCGTTTTTGCAAATCAATAAAATGAACTGCAACTGCCGGCATATTGTTTGTAAACTTATTCCAATTCTTACCACCATTGATCGTTGTATAAAGGCCAAATTCGGTCCCTAAAAATAGCAGGTCAGGATTTACATAATCTTCCTGGATATTTCTAACAAAACCTACCACATCATCAGAAATAATGTTAGTCCATGTTTTACCATAGTCTGTGGTTTTATAAGTATATGGATTCATATCATTCATAGTATGTCCTTCAAAAACGGCGTAAGCAGTTCCTTTATTAAAAACACTTGCTTCAATATGGTAGCACCATGTATTTTTAGGTAAACCGGTAATATTCATTGAAGTATTTACCCAAGTTGCTCCACCATTTTGTGTAACTTGTACATTACCATCATCAGTACCCACCCAAATTACATTTTGATCTAAGGGAGACTCCGCTATCGTAAAAATAGTAGTATGATTTTCAGCGCCAGAATTATCTTTTGATAAACCTCCGGAATCATCTTGTTGTTGTTTGTTTTTATCGTTGGTAGTTAGATCTGGTGAAATTATTTTCCATGTATTTCCCATGTCTTCAGATCGATGTAAGAATTGGCTTCCCATATAAAAACGGTCAGGCTGAAAAGCACTTACAGCCATGGGTGCATTCCAATTAAAACGAAGCTTAGGATACCCTTTTTGAGGCAAAGGCTCAATAGTTTTAATCCGTTTATTATCAACATCATATCGCCAAACATTTTCGGCACCCTGCATTTCTGAATAGATAATATTTTTTGTTGGGTGTTTTAATACCCTAAAACCATCACCACCTCCAATGGAATTCCAGTCTCTTGCATTGATTCCTCCAGGAGAGGAAGAAGGTCCATACCAGGATCCATTATCTTGTAATCCACCATAAACATTATAGGGCTCTGCATCGTCCACACTTATATGATAGAATTGAGATAAAGGTAAATTTTCTACTATTTCCATAGTTGTACCGCCATTCCAGGAGCGATATACACCACCGTCCGTACCAGCATAAATTCGATCAGAATCATTAATGTCAAAAGTAATATCATGAATATCACTATGCATATTTCCTAGACTCTTAAATGTTTTTCCTCCATCTCTTGAAATAGATCCACTTAAACCACCTTTTACAATTACTTCAGGATTTTTAGGGTCTACTACTATTCTTGAAAAATAAAATGGACGTACAGTGATACCAAAATCATTATTTAGTTGCTTCCAACTATTTCCGGCGTCATCACTTCTATACAAGCCTTTCCTTTCATCCTTTTCAGCTTCAATTACAGTATACAGAATTTTTGGATTGGATTGTGCAATTGCTATGCCTAATCTTCCAAGTTTTCCTTCCGGGAAACCTTTATGTATTTTATTCCAGGTAGCACCTGCATCTGTAGATTTATATAACGCACTATTTTCACCTCCAGATTCAAATGACCAACCAGTACGTCTAAATTCCCACATTGAAGCATACAATATATTCGAATTTTCAGGATCCATTATCAGATCAGCACAACCTGTTTTTTGATTGGTGTAGAGAATTTTATTCCATGAGGCACCTCCATCGGTTGTTTTATAAACGCCACGTTCTTCACTATCACCCCAAAGTGCTCCTAAAACCCCCACATAAATTTCTTTCGAATTTTTTGGATTTACGATAATATTTGCAATACGCTCCGATTTTTCAAATCCCATTTTGGTCCAGTTTGAACCACCGTCAATAGATTTGTACATGCCGTCCCCAATAGAAACGCTGTTACGTGTCCAGGTTTCACCAGTGCCCACATAAATGGTATTATCCGGATCATTAGGGTCTAATGCTACGGCTCCAACGGATTGGCAATAGTCATCAAAAATGGAATTAAAGGTTGTACCACCATCATTAGATTTCCAAACACCACCACCCGCCGTTCCAGCATAAATAATTCGATTATTCGTAGGGTGATTTTCTAGATCGTTAATACGGCCACTCATTAAGGCCGGACCAATTTGCCGTGCTGTGATGTCTCCGAAAAGTTCTTTTCCTTTTAGAGTAATTTCTTGCTGAGCATTAGCATTATAGGAAAAGGTGCCTAATAATAATGCAATTGCTAAAATTATTTTTTTCATAATAAGTTTTGGTTAAATTAATAGAAAAAAATCCTCAAATATTTTGAGGATTTTTAAATAATAAGTATTTATTTTTTTTCTTCAGATGTTATTTCTTCCGGGAAAGCAAACACACTGTCGTCAATTGTTGGGTTGAGTTCAATAGAGGTCATAGTCATAGGTTGACCAGGTTGTCCCTTAACACCTTGTGTCATTGAAAAAGGAAAATAGATGCCCTCTACTTCCTGGTAATCACTAAACGTTGTTTCTGAGATCATTCCTTTACCTTGACCTGATTTAATTTCACTTTGAACAGCTATAGGTACATAGTTTTCTGTATCAAAAAAGTAAAAATTTACGCTTTCTTCTTCTTTACCATCAACAGTAACAGGTTCTTTTGTCAGTTTGATTTTAAAGGTTTCTGTACCATCAATAGTTTCTTTCCCTAACAATTCAACCGTATAACCTTTTTCTTTATAATCTATAAAATGGTCAAGAAAATCATTAGTTTCTAACTTCATATTTGCGGTCGTTTCAGCATCTTGTTTTTCAGCCTTCATAGTCATAAAATTACTTCCCCATAATGTTTCGCCATCAAAAACACCTTGCATTAGTTCCTTACCCTGTATGCTAATTTTTACATATTGTTTACCTCCTTTTAATTGAACAATTTCAATAGGTATTTCCATTCCTTGGCCTTTGGATGTGGCCGTCATTTTAATGCCTTCAACTTTTTTTAGGTTTTCTAAGCCGCCAATATTCTCAAAATAGGTGCTAATAATTTCGTCGGCAGTTTGAGCGCTCATTGTAAGACTTACACAAAAAGCTAATAAGAGTAGTTTAAATTTTTTCATTTTTTGTTTTTTTGATTAATAAATTGTAACAATAGGTGCGCTAAAATATAAAAATGTTACATTATATTAAGAATTATATTTCATTATTTAAAGATGTTAATAAAAAGAAACTATTTTAAGTCTA
>CAZJCZ010000203.1:0-4003 GCA_964544575.1 uncultured Flavobacteriaceae bacterium
TAGACTTAAAATAGTTTCTTTTTATTAACATCTTTAAATAATGAAATATAATTCTAGATATAATGTAACATTTTTTTATTTTAGCGCACTTATTGTTACAATTTATTAATCAAAAAAACATAAAATGAAAAAAATCACACTACTCTTATTTGCAATTTGTACAAGTTTTACAATGAACGCTCAAACGGCTGATGAAATTCTTGTTACCTATTTTGAAAATATTGGCGGCCTTGAAAACTTAAAAAAAGTTGAGGGCATGAAAATGATCGCTAACATAAGCCAACAAGGTATGGAAATACCACTTGAAATAGTTCAGCTTAAAAGTGGTAAGCAAATGTCACTTATCACTTTTCAAGGGATGGAGGTAAAACAAGGGGTGTTTGACGGAGAAACCTTATGGAGTACTAATTTTCAGACCATGAAAGCTGAAAAAAGTGATGCAGAGGCAACAGCGAATATGAAATTAGAAATGAATGATTTTCCTGATCCTTTTATAGATTATAAAGAAAAAGGATATACGGTTGAGCTTTTAGGTAAAGAAACTATTGATGGTGCTGAAACCTTTAAAATTAAATTAATAAGAGAACCTGTTACTGTTGATGGTAAGCAAGAAGAAAGCGTAACTTTTTACTTTTTTGATGCCGAAAATTTTGTGCCTATCGCGGTGCAAACTGAAATTAAATCTGGTCAGGCAAAAGGTATGGTCTCTGAAGTTACTTTTAGTGATTACCAAGAGGTTGATGGCCTCTATTTTCCATTCTCATTAACCCAAGGGATTAAAGGACAACCTGGTGCTCCCATAACCATTACTTCTATTGAACTCAATCCGGCAATTGATGATAATGCTTTTGCATTTCCCGAAGAGATCGTTACCGAAGAAAAAAAATAAACGTGAACCTTAGAAATCCTCAAATTAACTTTGGGGATTTTTTTGTTAACTTAACTAAACTTACAATGAAGAAAAATGTAATTGTATTTGCTTTATTATTAGGAATAGCTCCTTATTATTTTGCAAATGCCCAGGAAAAGATCACCCTAAAAGGTAAGGAGCTTTTTGGAGATATCACTGCTCGGCAAATTGGCCCAGCTTTGATGAGCGGCCGTATTAACGATATGGAAAATCATCCCACAAACAATCGTATTATTTATGCAGGTACAGCCGGTGGAGGGGTATGGAAATCTAATGATGGTGGCACAACATTCAATTCAATTTTCGATGATTATTGCCAATCTATCGGAGCCGTTGCACTTGACCCTAATGATCCTGACAATATCATTTATGTTGGCACTGGAGAAACATGGACCCGTAATAGCGTGTCTATTGGCGATGGCTTATATAAATCTGTTGACGGTGGTTCAAATTGGATCAAAATGGGTTTTGAAAAATCTGAACGTATTGCAAATATTATTGTAAATCCAAAAAACTCTAAAGAAATTTATGTAGCGGTTTTAGGAGCACTTTGGGGCGATAGCGAAGAACGTGGTGTTTACAAAACAACTGATGGTGGTACTTCTTGGAATAAAGTTTTATACATAAATCAAAAAACTGGTTGTGCTGATCTAGCTATAGATCCTGAAAACCCGAATACTCTATATGCTTCCATGTGGGAATTTAGACGCACAGGTTGGTCTTTTGAATCTGGTGGAGAAAATAGTGCGTTGTACAAATCTACAGATGGAGGTACCACCTGGAACAAAATTCACAATGGATTTCCAGAAGGAAAACTGGGAAGATTGGCAATTGCTGTTGCCCCATCAAACCCAAAAATATTATATACTGTAATTGAAGCTGAAAAAGACGAAAAGAAGGGATTGTACAGAAGTGATGATGCCGGAAAAAGTTGGAAACAGTTAAATAATGATTTTGGTATTACCGTACGTCCATTCTATTTTTCAAAAATAGTGATAGACCCTAAAAATCCTGATGTTGTTGTTAAGGGAGGTTTAACTGGTTCGATTTCTAGAGATGGGGGTAAAACATTTAAAAATCTAGGTAATATGCACAGTGATATTCATGATATTACTTTTGATATCAATGACTCTGATAGAATGTATGCCGGCACAGATGGTGGTGTTTATCGTTCTTGGAATGGAGGCACAACTATGGAAATAGTTGAAAATTTGCCTCTCTCGCAATTTTACCATATAAGTGTAGACGATGCAGAACCATATAATGTATACGGTGGTTTACAAGATAATGGTTCTTGGTACGGACCTTCGTCATCTCCCGGAGGTATTACAGCAAGAGATTGGAATTCTATAGGTGGTGGTGATGGTTTTAGAGTATTAAAACATCCAACTAAAAACATTATCTATTCAGAATCACAAGGCGCAGGTAATGTTTGGAAATATGATGTTGATAATAAAAGAATTAAAACTGTACAGCCCTTGGCTCAGAAAGATTTTCCAAAGTTGCGTTTCAATTGGAATGCTCCGATGGCGATTAGCACACATCAGCCGGATCGTTTTTATATGGGCAGTCAATTCTTACACAGGTCTGAAGATATGGGAGATACCTGGGAAATTATTTCTCCAGATTTGACCACCAATGACCCTAAAAAACAAATGCAAGAAGAATCAGGTGGATTATCAAAAGATAATTCGGGTGCTGAAAATCATACTACCATTTTTACGATTGCCGAATCTACTTTAGATCAAGATGTAATTTGGGTAGGTACTGATGATGGAAATGTTCAAGTAACGCAAGATGCAGGCGCAACCTGGGTAAATACTT
This sequence comes from uncultured Flavobacteriaceae bacterium, assembly GCA_964544575.1. Classification (GTDB taxonomy): domain Bacteria; phylum Bacteroidota; class Bacteroidia; order Flavobacteriales; family Flavobacteriaceae; genus Aureibaculum. The sequence goes on from CAZJCZ010000203.1 coordinate 2,735, forward strand.
CAATGAATATTGATGGTTTACCTAAAAACACTTGGTGCTACCACATAGAAGCCAGTGTTTTCGATAAAGGAACTGCCTATGCAGTATTTGAGGGGCATACCATGAATGATATGAATCCATATACATATAAAACGACCGATTTTGGAAAAACCTGGACTAATATAATTTCTGATGATGTTAAAGGTTTTGTTAGAAATATTCAGGAAGATTATGTAAATCCAGACCTACTATTTTTAGGAACTGAATTTGGACTTTATATCACCATTAATGGTGGTGAAAACTGGAACAAATTTACCAATAATATGCCGGCCGCTGCAGTTCATTTTATAGATTTACAAAAGAAGACCAATGACCTGGTATTGGGTACACATGGTAGAGGGGTTATTATTATTGATGATATATCTCCCTTACGGGAAATAAACCAGGAAGTATTGGCCAAAGATGTTCACTTTTTCGAATCTAAACCAACAATAATAAATGAAGAAGGTAGTTTCGGAAGTCGTTTTGGTACAGAAACTCAATTCAGAGGTTCAAACCCGAGCCGTGCTGCTCAAATTAAATATTATTTAAAAAAGAGACATACTTTTGGTAAAATGACCATGGAAATTCAGGATATGAATGGTAAGGTAATCAGTAAAATTGGGCCTGGTAAATCGAAAGGTATAAATATTGTGAATTGGAATTATAGCATTAAGCGCCCAAAGGTTGCCAAAGGTAAAACGTATACGGGTGGAGGGTTTGCAACACCTAATGTTGAAGCTGGTACATATAAGGCCGTGTTAACCAAAGGAAAAAATACATACGAACAAAATTTAGAAGTTATTTATGACCCTAAATCTCCCTTAACCAAGGAGGGCAGAGCATTTAAGCACAAAACCACTATGAAAATGTATGATATGATGCAAGAACTGGCATACATGGTTTATGAGTTAGATGGTATATTAGTAAAAGCAGAGGAACTTAAAAATAAAAAACTAATAAGTAGTTTAAATGGCTTAAAAGAAACCTTAGTTATCACTACAGGAGATAATTATGTTGGTTCAGCAGAATCACAATTAAGAGAAAAAATGGCTGGTCTTTATAGTAAGATTGCTGGTAGTTTTGATAAACCATCAAATGCTGAGTTGGAAAATTTAAGTATTATTGAAGAGCGATTTGAAAAAGCTAAAAAAGAGTATTCAAAAATTAAGAAAAAAGTTAAGTTTTTAGAAGAGTTAAAATTGAAAACTTTTGAAGAGTTTATAAAGTAATATTTAAGAATAGAAATAT
>CAZJCZ010000204.1:0-3994 GCA_964544575.1 uncultured Flavobacteriaceae bacterium
ACCCACAAAATTCTTTTGAGAAGCGATACTCATAAACGGAAGCGGTAATTTAGGATCGCAATGGTATCCATCAGGATATATTGAATGTGGTACAACATAACCGAGCATACCATAACTCATGGTTTCTGAAAAACCTTTGGGTAGGCTTTTTAAAATAATTTTTCTAAGTTTTGAAATGGCATCTTTTCTATCCTGAGGAAGTGCGCTGATATACTCTTCAGGAGTTTGGGCATCTGAGGTCATAAAGATTCAGTTTAGATGCCTCAATTTACAAAAAAAGTTTTTGTACTTTATCCACGATGGTCTGAGCCAGTTTTACTTTGCTTTCAATAGTCCAACCGGCAACATGTGGAGAAAGCAAAACTTTATCAGAATTGATTAAGTATCTAAAGGCTTCCGGCATTTTATCATCTAAAAATAAGTTTTCGAAAGATGATTTTTCGTATTCTAAGACGTCTAGCCCAGCGCTTAATATTTTGTTTGATTTAAGGGCAGTGACCAGGTCTACGGTAACCACATTTTTACCTCGTGCAGTATTGATCAGCCAAAAAGATTTCGAAAAAGACTCGATAAATTCTTCATTGACCATATTGACTGTCAATGGTGTTTCAGGAACGTGTAAACTCACTACATCAGCCTCTCTCTGTAAAGTTTTCAACGAAACTTGTTCAGAATTTTCATCACCAACATTAGCTTTTATATCATGACAAATTACTTTGACATCAAAACCTTTTAATTTTTTGGCAAATGCTTTACCAGCATTCCCATAACCAATAATTCCAATGGTTTTACCATCAAGTTCGATACCTCTGTTATCTTCTCGCAGCCATTTTCCTTGGCGGACTTCTCTATCTGCTTTATTGAAATTGTTAAATAGTGATAAGATCATCCCTAAGGTATGCTCACCAACAGCATTTCTATTCCCTTCTGGAGCTGCTATTAACTGAATACTATTTTCTTCCGCATAGGTGATATCTATGTTTTCTAATCCAGCACCCACACGAGCTATAAACTTTAAGTTAGAAGCTTGATCAATAAAAGTTTTATCAATGGTTAATCTGCTCCTAATAACAAGCCCATCATAATTATGGATCTTTTCTTCTACTATTTTTTTAGAAGAAGTAAAATCCTCATCACACTGCATTCCTAAATTTTCTAACCCTTTTTTTAGTATTGGATGATTGCTGTCAAGTAATAATATTTTCATAAAAATGGTTTATAACGAAAACACCCAAAGTTATGAAAACCTTGGGTGCTTAATATATTATTTGATTAATTTCTATTCTTTCAATCTTGACCTAATTATTCAATGCTTCTGCTCCGCCAACGATCTCCAAGATCTCACTTGTAATCGCTGCTTGACGTGCTTTATTATACATCAATAATAAGTCGTCACGTAATTCTGTGGCATTATCTGTAGCTTTATGCATAGCGGTCATTCGGGCACCATGTTCAGCTGCAAATGAATCTCTTAAAGCCTTAAATATCTGAGTTTTTAGAGATTTTGGAATTAAACCTTGAACAATTTCTACTTTAGAAGGTTCAAAGAGATAATCTACATTGGTGTTTTTATTATCAACAGAAGGAACAATTGGTAAAAATTGCTCGTGTGTTATAATTTGAGTGGCTGCGTTTTTAAACTTATTATAAACAAGTTCTATTTTGTCATATGTTTCAGTTGCATAGAGTTCCATAAGATGCTCGGCAATTTCTGCAGCTCCATCAAAATGTAAATGGTCAAAAACTTCACTTTTGTTGGCTACAACCTGATGTTCTTTCGAAAGCAGGTCATTTCCTTTTTTACCAATGGCTAATATATCAACCTTTTTACCAGCATAGGTATTATGAATTAATTCAAGCGATTTCTTATAAATGGAAGAGTTAAAAGCACCGCAAAGACCTCTATTAGACGTGATCACCACCAAAAGTATTTTATTTACTTCTCTTTGTTTTGCGTAGGCACCCCCAACTTCACTATCTAGGTTAGCACTTAAACTTTGTATTAATTCAGTTAATTTATTAGAATATGGACGCATAGCAGTAATGGCATCTTGAGCTTTTTTCAATTTAGCAGCCGATACCATTTTCATGGCACTGGTTATCTGCATGGTTGACCCAATTGATGTTATTCTAGTACGTATTTCTTTTAAATTTGCCATTCTTATTAACTATACTTAGCTGAAATTTCTTTAGCCGCATTTTCTAAAACATCAATTGCCTCATCAGTTAATTTACCTGATTTCAAAACATCTAGTGTGTCTCTATGTTTTGCATTTAAATAAGCTAAATAATCTTTTTCAAATTCTTTTACTTTACTAACAGGAACACTTTTCAATAAATCTTTTGAACCAGCATAGATAATTGCGGTTTGATCTTCAACCGTAAATGGATCACCTTGTGCTTGTTTTAATATTTCAACATTACGCTTACCTTTTTCAATCACATTCATGGTTGCGGCATCTAAATCTGAACCAAATTTAGCGAAAGCTTCTAATTCACGATATTGAGCTTGATCTAATTTTAAAGTACCCGCAACTTTTTTCATTGATTTTATTTGAGCGTTACCTCCTACACGAGATACTGAAATACCAACATTAATTGCCGGACGAACACCTGAATTAAATAAATCTGACTCTAAGAAAATTTGACCATCTGTAATTGAAATTACGTTAGTTGGAATGTAGGCAGAAACATCACCTGCTTGAGTCTCAATAATTGGTAATGCGGTTAATGAACCACCACCTTTTACTTTTCCTTTTAATGAATCAGGTACATCGTTCATTTGAGCAGCAATAGTATCATCCTTGATCACTTTTGCAGCACGTTCTAATAGTCTTGAGTGTAAATAGAATACATCACCAGGATATGCTTCACGTCCCGGAGGTCTTCGTAGTAATAAAGATATTTCACGGTATGCAACTGCTTGTTTAGAGAGGTCATCATAGATAATCAGAGCTGGCCTACCCGTATCTCTAAAATATTCACCAATTGCAGCACCAGCCATTGGAGCATATACCTGCATAGCAGCAGGATCTGAGGCATTTGCAGCAACTATAGTTGTATATGCCATAGCACCATGTTCTTCAAACATATTTGCAATAGCAGCTACTGTAGAAGCTTTTTGGCCAATGGCAACATATATACAATATACTGGTTCACCAGCATCAAAAAATTCTTTTTGATTTAAGATGGTATCTAAAGCAACGGTAGATTTACCAGTTTGACGGTCACCAATGATCAACTCACGTTGGCCTCTCCCTATAGGGATCATAGCATCAACAGATTTAATACCGGTTTGTAATGGCTCAGTTACTGGTTCTCTAAAAATTACACCTGGCGCTTTACGCTCTAAAGGCATTTCAAAGGTTTCACCTTCAATAGGTCCTTTACCATCAATAGGTTGCCCTAAGGTGTTAACAACTCTACCTGCTATACCTTCACCAACTCTCAACGATGCGATCCGCTCTGTACGTTTTACTGTAGAACCTTCTTTAATATCGAAAGAATGGCCTAATAGTACAACCCCAACATTATCTTCTTCCAGGTTCAACACAATTGCTTCTAAACCATCTTCAAATTGCACTAACTCACCATATCCTACATTTGCTAAACCATAAATTCGCGCAATTCCATCGCCTACTTGTAATACGGTTCCAACTTCATCTAAAGATGCTTTACCATCAAAATTTGATAATTGTTGTTTTAAAATTGCTGATACTTCAGCTGGTTTTATTGTCGCCATTTTATTAATTTATTCTTTATTATAAACTTGATACGAATGAGTTATTTTCAAACTCTCTACGTAAATTATTCATTTTCCCTCTGATACTAGCATCAAATTGTTGATCGCCTACACGCAATATAAATCCGCCTATGATAGCGGGATCTATAATATTTTTGAGGATAACTTTTTTACCGCTGATCTCTTTAACTTTTGCTAACACTTTTTTCTCTAATTCAGCAGTTAACGAAACAGCAGTTGTAACTTCTGCAA
>CAZJCZ010000205.1:0-3954 GCA_964544575.1 uncultured Flavobacteriaceae bacterium
CAGAGTGAGAATATTAGAGTTAGCCCAAATTTTTTCAATACAAAAGAAGAAATTAGACTCTTCTTAAATTTGATATAAGTATTAATATTCAGAATGTTAAAACAAAAAAAAATGTTTCTTTATCTTTTGGGCTTAAAATCTAAAAAAGAATATCAAGTCTACTAAATGGGTTGCTTAAACAAAGAAAACTAACCATACCCATAGCGTTGGCATTTATTAAAAAAAATCGATAAAATGAATAAAATAAGAGGAGCACAGCTTATAATTGTGGCAGGAATTGTTCTTTTGATATTTAATTTAAGTGAACTAGATTTAAACAATTTGAAATTTGATAAGGGATCTATCGCCGGAATTATATCAAATATCTTAATGATTCTGGCAATGATTGTAAGTATAAGAGAAATGAGAAAGCCCAAGAATCAGTAAGAACTATTTAAGATTGGCTTTGAAATTCTATCGGTGTCGTTCTGGGGTAAATGTTTTCTATGCGTAGAGTAGTGAATAACTAATGCCTACAAAGGGTATGACCAATAGCTCTATTCATTCTCTGAAATGAAAATCAGACTAAAGAATAAACTAAATAAGATTACATTTTTTTTATAGATTATAAAACACCTAATATGGTATATAAATTAATAGCGTAAATTGAATATTAACCTGTAGCCATATTTCATGATTATACATTTAAACTACCTCATGTCAAAAACACAAACACCCATACAAGTGTACTTTTTTATTAAAAAAGAATACATATAGGTATTCTTTTATTTGTTTTTGTATACATATTTGTATACTTTTGTTTTGATAATTATACGTATATGTATAAAAATAATTAGCAAATGCGAAACAAAAAGAAACTACTAATAGAACAACTGGACCAAAAACTAGATAAATTCAAAGATGCAGGAATGGTCCTGGTCCCGCAAAAAGGTTGGATCAATACAATCAGAACTACTCTAAATATGACAAGGGTCCAACTAGGGACCAAACTTAAATCAACAAAAGGAGCAATCCAGAAAATTGAAGAACGAGAAGCTGCAGGTCAAATAACCCTCAATAAATTAAGGGAAGTAGGTCAGGCTTTAGAAATGCAATTTGTATATGGTTTTATACCTAAAGAAGGGACCATTGACAATTTAATCCAGTCTAAGGCTGAAAAATTAGCCCGAAAAATAGTTTCAAGGACAAATCAAAATATGAAATTAGAGGACCAAGGGATTGGTGATGAAAAAATAGAGTCATCAATCAAAGATTTAGCAGAAGAAATAAAAAGAGAAATGAGAAAGTCATTATGGGAATAGAATTACAATATGCATATAGTCAAACGCCTTTAGATGAAGAGGAAAAAGAAGGCTTAAAAATAAAATCAATTACTACGCAAGGAGAATTAGATGAATTAGAACAATTAAATATTGAAAAGGCACTTGAATGGACAATTAGTACTAATTTAAAGCCAGAAAGAATATTGTCGGAAAAGTTTATAAAAGGCTTACACAAAAAAATGTATAGCGATGTTTGGAAATGGGCTGGAGAATTTAGAAAATTAGACAAAAACATTGGTATAAAATGGACACAGATTGGTATAGAATTAAAGAACCTTCTTGATGACACAAAATATTGGATAGATTATAAAACTTTTTCACCAGAAGAGATTTCAATTAGATTCAAACATAGAATTGCAGCAATTCATTGTTTTCCAAATGGCAACGGCAGACATTCAAGAATGATGGCAGACATTATTATGGAATCAATTTTTGGAATGCCTTTTTTTTCCTGGCATAAATCTAATATGGTAAGGGCAGACAAAACAAGAAAGGAATATATAGCTGCTTTAAGAAAAGCTGATAATGGAAATATAAATCCTTTAATAGAATTTGCAAAAAACTAAAGCCAACAACGCGCATGACCAATAGCTCTAATCATTCTCCGCAATGAAAATGAAACTAATCCCGATTCCATCGGGGCAGGTAAATAAAATAAACCAACGGGGGTGAGCTACTGCTCATACCCAAAACGTTGCAGCAAATAACCAATTAGCACTTAATTCAAATGAAAATAAAACAAATTTTACTAGCTATAATTCCTCTTGTAATTATAGCATCTCTTTTACACAGCTACAAGAGTAACGAAAATGTAAATTCTGCAGATGTTGTTATTTATGGAGGAACTTCTGCTGGCATTAGTGCTGCAATTCAAGCCGCAAGATTTCAGAGATCTGTAATTATTATAGAACCAACCAATCGTTTGGGAGGCTTGACAACAGGCGGTCTTGGGCAGACAGACATTGGTAATAAGCAAGTTATAGGTGGAATTGCACGTGAATTTTATAGGAATATCAAAAGTCATTATAAGGATTCCGCAAATTGGGTCTGGGAATCCAGAACCGATTATAAAGATGGAGGGCAAACACGTTCAGGGAAAGAAGAAGATGCCATGTGGACATTTGAGCCCTCGGTCGCACTGAAAGTGTATCATGAAATGATCAAAGACCTCGACATTAAAATAATCTATAACCAGAGGCTTAACCGAGCAACAGGCATATCGAAAATTGCGAACACCATAAATTCTATTTCAATGGAATCGGGTGATACCTATTATGGGAAAATGTTTATTGATGCGACTTATGAGGGTGATCTTTTGGCAGCTGCAGGAATCTCTTATACGGTGGGTAGAGAATCTAATTCTCAATATGGAGAATCCTTAAACGGTGTTCAAGCCAACAACACCAGTAAAACACTATTCGGAACCGTTTCGAATAACGGTGTATACCATAATTTCATCGAAGGTGTAGACCCCTATATCATAAAAGGAGATCCTTCAAGCGGGCTTCTGCCTTTTATTGCTGAAGGTGGCCCCGGAATAGACGGACAAGGAGACAAAGGAATACAAGCATATTGTTTTCGAATGACTTTGACGGACCATCCGGAAAATCGAATCCCTTTTAAGAAACCGGAAAATTATGACGAACTTGAATATGAACTTCTTTTCCGTAATTATGAAGCAGCTGAAGGCCCCATAGAAGAGATGTATCATTATGGTGATCCTTTGGTTCCTTGGATCAATTCAGCAATGCCAAATCGGAAAACAGACACCAACAACCAAAAAGGATTTTCAACCGATTTTATCGGACAAAACTGGGATTATCCTGAAGCTTCCTATGAAGAACGCGAAAAAATTGTAACACGCCACCGTCGGTATCAAAAGGGATTAATGTGGACACTGGGCTATCATCCGCGTATTCCAAAAAAAGTAAGAGATAAGGTGTCGCAATGGGGAACATGCAAAGATGAATATGAACGCGAAGATGGATGGCAACAACAACTGTACATAAGAGAAGCGCGCCGCATGATTAGCAATTATGTAATTACCCAAAAAAACTGTGAAGGAATTGAAATAGTCCATGACCCAATTGGAATGGCTGCGTACGGTATGGATTCCCACCATATTAAGCGTTACGTAAATTCCAAGGGATACGTATCCAATGAGGGAAATGTAGAAGCTCATGTTAAAGCTCCTTTTCCAATAAGTTATCGCTCAATTGTACCGAAAAAAGAAGAATGTTCTAATTTGCTTGTTCCTATCTGCCTGAGTGCAACACATATCGCATTTGGGTCGATTCGCATGGAGCCTGTATTTATGGTTCTAGGTCAAAGTTCGGGTGCTATTGCTAGTTTGGCAATTGAAGAAGACAAAGCAGTTCAAGATATAGGATACAATAGAATTAGAGAAGTGTTGGTCAAAATAGATCAAGTCTTGGAATAAAAATTACTTGCTACAACATTATATAAAAAGCATTAAACTACTTTTTATACTTACCGCTATGGCTCATCCAGACTGAAAGAAACGAACTGAGTTTTTACAATAATTGATAAATAATTATGACGACAAAAAAACACAAAATAGCATTTCAATATTTTTTTATGATTTTCTTTCTAAGTATTCCAACCTTATGTA
>CAZJCZ010000206.1:0-3917 GCA_964544575.1 uncultured Flavobacteriaceae bacterium
TCTCGTTGTGGTTTTAGCCAGAGGGTTTGTACAATGTTTTCAAGCTTTGTTTTGCTTGGTAGATTGGCTTTATTTAGCCATGGTTTTTGTACTTCTTTTCGTATAGGGCTTGTCATACCAAAAAACTCAAATTGATTTCTCATATATGCTTTTTGCCCTACTGCATTTTTTACATTTGCGTTTTTTTCAAATGCTATTGTTAATGTATTGATGTAATCTTCCATAATCTTTAAATCCTAAACCCTAGTCCAATTTTTACGAGATCTACATTGGTGTTATAGGCGGTGTTAGGGATGTCATTTGCTGTACCGAGTTTGATAAAATCGTATTGAAGTTGGATAAATATTTTTTCTGTTAGATCATAGGCAACGGCTACATTTAAATTGATACCACTTTGACTGTCTTTAGCAGTTTCATTGCTAAAATCTAAGGGGTCTGGACCTACTACATTAAATAAAATAAATGAATATCCTAAACCGGCTGAAGGATGAAACTTCTCTATGGATGCAATGGTAAATTCTGCAAATATTCTTGGCTGAATAAAATAGGCATTGACCTTATAATTGAATGGTTCAGAAAAATTATCCTGAACTTTAAAATTATAATTTAAAAGGCTACCATTAACTGACAAACCTAGATTTACCAATTTAGCATCTGTAAAACTATATTTAAAACCCACATCTGCAATACCTTCATAATTATTCCCAATGAAATTTTCGCCCATAGTAAATGGGTAGTTAGCTTCAATTGTGAATTTAGTTTCTTGTGAAAAAGTATGAATTGATGTTATTAATAGGAGCGTATAAAGTAATTTTTGTTTCATTAATCACATCATTTTTTTTAGATGCTTAAATATAATATTAATTAGCCAATTTAATTTCAACCAATTTTTTAATGTCAGTTATATTTAAGTCATTTTTTACTTCTATTCTGATACCACGTCCTTCAGCATATTTTCTGGCTTTAATGAGTTTGTTTTTAATTTCAAGAGAAATATCACTCTCCATAATTAAATCTGTTGCTTTTTGCCCGTAAACAAAGGCAACTTCGAAGTAATTTTTTCTTGGTAAAAAATAAAGTATTGCTCTCTTTTTATCTTTAATTCTATAACTATATCCATATTTTTTTCCAGGATAATTCCATTCTTTCAGTCCTTTTGGGTGCTGATCAAGTACAAACTCTTGTATTTGATGCCATAGGGCATATGTTGTGCCTAAATTTTCAATCAGGTCCTGGTCTGTAGGGATAAGTCCTTTTTCGATGAAAATATTTAAATCATCCATAATTCCCCTTTTATTAAAGGTTATTCGTCGATAAATTTTTGAAATTTAGTTTTTCTTCTGTGGTTCTATTATTGACCCATCAGACTTGAAAATCCATAATTGATTTTCTTCTAGGATTACCTTTTTTATATCATTAGTTTTGAATTGGCCTTTATAATAAACTGTAATAGAAGACCCTTTGTCTTTATTTGTTAGTGACTTATCGATCGTTTCCACCCCATTTATTTTCCCTATTACTTTTTTAACTTTTAAATCGCGTCCTTCGCCAAAAAAAGGAGGTTTAGAAGGATAGTACCAAATGATATCTCCATTGCTTTGCTTATCCAATATTATTACTTGCCAATTCTCTTTTTCAAGAAGATTAATTACGTAGTACTTTCCTGCTTTGTTCAGCACTAATGAGTCTGATAAAAAAAACTTTTCTTTTTTTACAGAAATTATTTTATCCAAACTATCAGTTTTGACATTCACTTCTTCGAAGCCATTTTTTGTAATAGAAATAGTATCCAACTTATCAATCCATTGACCTTGAAGTTCACTAGGGACAAAGTTTAAGTTTTCGCCATTTTTAGGTTGAGGTTGATCAAAATATACATTTGTACATGAACTTAGAAATGCAAATATTAATGCTAATAGAATAACCGAATTTTTCATAATATATTTATTTAAATAAAGCGAGATATTCAAAATTACCCATCTTAGGAAGGAGGTTTATTTCTTTATTTTTAATTCTAAGAGTTTTTTCTCAATCAAAGTTAATAGGTTCATAAATAAAATATTATGACTAATATCATGGGAATAAAAATAAATATAAGATAGATTCACTACTTAATTACTGACACAATAGTTTTATATGTTTGCTTTGATTTATCGTAGTGACGAAAATTAAAGGTCAAGGCCTTACCGATTATTAGTAGCAGATTTTATGAAGATAAGATTGATTAAATGCACTGATACGGTTAATATGAAAGACATAATTAAAAATTCTAATATCATTTCTGTAGTGTCATAAACACCATACATTAAAATGTAAAAAATTTCTGCGCCTAGGGCAAAAAGACATACCAAAAAAAATATAAACAAAATCTTCTTATTGAATTTAAACATAATTAAAAACCTTTTATTAATCTTTCAATACGACGACGCATTTAATTCACTTACTATTTTGGTATGGGCTATGAAACGATACCCAAGACGCAGAAACTAACATGGTTAGAGCTATGATAAGAGAATGTAAATAAAATGTTAGCGTCTTACTTGATGCAAGCTACAATTTATAAGAAAAAAAATATAAGGGGTTTACCATAATTTTGTTGAGGGTTTTCCATTTTATATGAGGTTAAGTTACTATAAAATCTCTCTATCAACAATTTCCTTATGGTTTTTTACTTATGGATGTTCTATAGAACAAATTCAGGAAGTAGAGAGATAATGAAAATAGGAAGACAATGACCAAGATTTGATACCATAGCTCTTTTTCTTCATCAAAACCATTTTTATAATACAGGTACATTTCAGCACTTATTCCAATAAAGGATAAAGCAAAAATCGCCAATAAAAATTTATTGATTAATTTATTCATAGCAAATGACTTAAGTATGCAAATTAATATTATGTAATTAGAATTCAGGAGGGTTTATCCACAATAATGTTGAGGGTTTTCCTTTATTGATGAATATCAGTTTCTTTATAAGGTTGCTTATGTTCTTGCCTCCAGAAAATTAGTCCGACAAATAAACCAAGCGTCATAGAAATACTGTAAACAGATAAGTTATACTTAATATCTGCCCACATAGCACTTAATTGGGGTTCTATATTAAATAATATTATCAAAATGGCTATGGCAATTACAATGACAGTGCCGGCCAAGGGGCTAATTAATTCTGGAGATTTTCGTGTAAAGAATATATTTGCAGCCAAAGCACCCCAAAAATAAGTCAATACAAAAAGTCCACTGTCAGCATAATTCTGTATAATATTACTAATTGTGTTATTATTTGTTTTATCTAAAGCCAAATAAATATCAAGAGCTATTAACAATATGAAAAGAACAATTAAAGTGTATTGTACTTTCTTTATAAATTTTTGATTGTTTAAATATTTCGAGATGGTTTGCATGTTAATATTTTATTTATTCTTAAGGTTGCATCCAGGGAAACGAAATGTCTGGAATATGCCGTTGAGACCAGAAAAAATGACCATATAAAACTCCTGATATCAATAACAATAATTGATAACGTCTTTTGAGAACATCAGAACGTTCAAGTTTATTTCCAATGAATATCAACAGGATGACTAAAATAATGACTAAAACTACAGGCATCCACCAATTGCTTCCAAAAACGGGTCTTGGAGATCCTAAAAAGAAATGACCCCCAAACACTCCCCAAATAAAGGTGATAAAAAAATATTTACTGTAAGCCCAATTTTTAAGGATCTCATTTATGGTGTCATTCTCAATTTTATTATAGTTGAGATAGATATTAAATAAGATCAAAAAAATGATGACCGCAATTACAATATGTTCAACAGTTTCAATTTCAATCATTCATTTTACTCTTTGTTAGTTTTTTAAAAGTAACATTTTTATAATTAAATAAAAAAAAGTGTTTAATCTGATGGATATCATTGCGC
>CAZJCZ010000207.1:0-3909 GCA_964544575.1 uncultured Flavobacteriaceae bacterium
CAAGTATCCATATCGTAAACGAAAAAGTGGTCATGCGGCTTTTTAACTCAAGAAACATGAATACCAAATTACCTCTTAATTCAGGAAAGATCATTCTGCAATCTGAAGGTGCTGAGGTATTTTATAAAGATTTATACCTAAAATCAATTAATGAAATACCAGCAGTGTATAAATAATTCATCTTATTGACAAGTTTCATTCGCTTATCATAGGTAAATATTTAATAAAAAAGATGCCCACAACAATGTTGTGGGCATCAAGTATTTCAAAATCAATTCAAGTCTTTTTACATTTTATTTATTCATATTTAAGAGAGTCCACAGGATCTGAATTTGCCGCTTGATAAGCTTGTGTACTAACCGTGAACAATGCTATGAGCAAGGCTAATAGGGTTGCTAAAATAAACGGTAACACCGGCATATCGATCTGGTAAGAAAAATTGGACAACCAATTCTTAGCTAATAGATACGTAATTGGCCATGCGAAAATATTTGCAATAAATACCAGTTTCATAAAATCCTTAGTTAACATATTCATGATTTGGCCTACTGAGGCTCCTAAAACTTTTCGTATTCCAATTTCCTTAGTACGTTGTTCGGCAGTATAAGATGCCAATCCATATAAGCCCATGGCCGAAATGATAATAGCCAAGATGGTCAAGAATAAGAACATAGTTCCGAAATTTTCCTGTTGTCTAAGTAAGGCGCCAAATTTCTGATCTAAAAAAGTATATCTGAACGGATGTGATGGTTCTAATTTATTCCATTCTGTTTCAATAAAGTCAATAGTCGCACTCATATCTTCCGGAGCAATTTTAAACGATGCAAACCATACCGAATTATTGACTGTCAATACCATGGGCCTGATTGGTTGATTAAAACCTTCAATATGAAAATCTTCTACAATCCCAATTATGTTTCCAAATCTCATATCTCCTTGTTGATTTATAAAAGTACCCATGCGTCTGCCGATGGCATTTTCAATATTTAAATTTTTTACTGCTGTTTCATTCAGTATAAAGTAAGGGATTGAATCAGCTTCTAATTCTCTATCAAAAAGCCTTCCCTCCTTTAATTCAATATCAAGTGTCTTAAAGAAATCATAATCTACTTCTAGATTCCATAAAGGCAATTGCTCCTCATTCCCTTCTAGCACATACATATTCTGATTGGGAGGATCTCCAGGAAAATACGATGCTCTAGTGACACTTTGCACTTTACTATTCTTTAGGAATATATCTTTGTAATTTCTAAAATTCTCAGTCATTTGATCAGTTTGAAGCGGCACTACAATAACCTGCTCTCCACTAAAACCAATATCTTTATTATGCAAATAAGAGATTTGCTTAAAAATAATGATCATACCAATGATCAATATGGTTGAAGCCGTAAACTGGATAACTACCAAGCCTTTTCTCAATAAAGCCCCTCCTTTTGTTTTGGTAAGATCTCCTTTTAGAACTGCTACAGGTTGAAATGCTGATAGGAAAAAGGCAGGATAACTTCCGGCAAACAATCCATAAAATAGGGTAACCAGCAAAGAAAATAAAAGGGTTTTATTTAAATTTTCATTAAACAGATCTAAGTTTGTTTCCATTACATTATTGAAACCCGGTAAAAACAATTCAACTAGAATATAAGCTATAAACAATGCTAAAAAACTCTGAATCAAAGATTCAGTTAAAAACTGTACGATCAACATCTTTCGAGAGGCCCCGCTAACTTTTCGAACCCCTACTTCTTTTGCTCTTTTACCGGATCTAGCTGTTGATAAATTCATAAAATTAATGCCGGCTATTAAAATAACCAGTAATGCTATTCCTATAAAAACATAGATATAAATAATATTCCCATTCTGTTTTATTTCCCAATCCTTATGTGAAGTCAAATGAATATCTTTAATTGGCTGCAACTGATATTCAAAAGTATTACCTTGTTTAAAGAATTCCTCTACAGTCATTTTCAGAAAACTCTCAACATCCGGTTCAATTTTCTTTATAAAATTGGCCTTCATTTCATCTTGAAAAGCATTAAAGTCAGCGCCTTCCTTCAATTTTACATAGGTATACCAATTATTCATCATCCAAATATTTTGAATCTCATTTTGAGGTAAAAACATATTAAACTGAAAATGAGCATGCCCTTGAGGTTCTTTAACAATACCTTTTACAATATAATCTTGACGATTATCGTAATTGACAATCTCTCCCATAGCATTTTTATCACCAAATAATATGCGGGCAGACTCTTCGGTTAACACCATGGAGTTTTCTTCGTTTAGAGCGGTATTGGGATCGCCATGTATAAACTCATAGTTAAATACCTTAAAAAAGCTGCTATCTGCTCTAACGGCATTCTGAATATATACTTTTTTCTGTTCCTGACGCATTAATATTTCTTGTCTGACTGGCTGAATTCTGGTAGCCATTTCTACATCTGTAAATTCAGTTCTAAATGAATTTGCCATTGGGCTTGGTGATACCGGAGCATCTATTATTTGCCCCATCATATTGCCCTTTATTCCGGTTCTATATATACGGTCATAACCATTCCAATGTTTTTCATAACCGGTTTCATCTATTACAAATAAAAATACGAGTATGGTAACGGCTAAACCTAATGCTAAGCCTAGGATATTTATCAATGCATAGACTCTGTTTTTATTGAGACTTCTAAAGGCTACTTTTAAATAATTCTTAAACATTTTTATAGATTTTCAATTAAACTGCTTTCTGACTTAGCTTACTTTTCTTTTCTGAAACAACTTGTCCATCCAATAAATTAATAATTCTACCTGAGTAACTGGCGTCATGTGTTGAGTGCGTTACCATTACAATTGTAGTTCCTGCTTCGTTTAGTTCACACAATAATTCCATCACTTCATTACCATTTGAACTGTCTAAGTTTCCTGTAGGCTCATCCGCTAAGATGATTGGAGGTTTAGTAATTAAAGCTCTGGCAACGGCAACACGCTGTTGTTGTCCTCCTGAAAGTTGTTGTGGAAAATGTGAAGCCCTGTGCGAAATTCCTATTTTTTCAATTAATTCATTTACCCTTTTTTTACGTTCTGAAGTGCTTACTTTATTGTAAATCAAAGGCAATTCAATATTTTCAAAAACCGTGAGCTCATCAATTAGATTAAAGTTTTGGAAGACGAAACCAATATTATGTTTCCGTACCAAAGCACGCCCTTTTTCATTGAGGTGGCTCACCTCTTTCCCTTGGAATTCGTAGCTTCCACTTTCTGGTTTATCTAACATCCCCAATATATTCAATAAGGTTGATTTACCACATCCTGAAGGACCCATCACAGATACGAATTCACCTTTTTCAATTTTAAATGATACTTCGTTTAAGGCAGTAGATTCAATTTCGTCCGTTCTATATACTTTGGTAAGTTTATCTAATTTTATCATATCGAAAGTTTTTATTTGTTAATTTGAATAGTTTCATAATTTTTAAATTGATCATATGACGATGAAATGAATTCTTCGCCTTCACTTAAACCGCCCAATACTTGATAATAACTCGGGTTTTGACTACCCAATTTTATAGTACGTTTATGAGCTTCCCCTTTGCCGTCAAGTACAAACACATATTGTCCTCCTGATGATTGAAAATAATCACCTCTGGGTATCATCAATGATCTTTGTGATTTAGAAAGTTCTAAACGAACCTGTACCGACTGCCCTATTGTTATCGCTTTAGGGGCCTCATTAACAAAAATTAATTCAATTTCGAATCTTCTGTTAACAACCTCAGACAGTACTTTTTTAACTTTGAGACCAATAAGCTTCCCATCGAATGAAAATTGTGCTAACTGACCTGGTTTTACAGTACTTAAGTAATATTCATCTACTTGCCCATTTATTTTAAACCCTGTCTGTACATCAATCTTCGCTACGGTTTG
>CAZJCZ010000208.1:0-3904 GCA_964544575.1 uncultured Flavobacteriaceae bacterium
TCAAATTTTATACGATGAAAAAACATTTAATTATTCTTTGTGCTGTACTTTCATGGCTTTTTGTAGGTGATTTCGACATACTTGCTCAATCCCAAAAAATTAATAATGACACATTCAAAGGCTTAACATTTCGAAATATTGGCCCGGCAATGACATCAGGACGAATTGCAGATATTGCCATCCATCCCGAAAACGAAAATGTGTGGTATGTTGCTGTAGGATCTGGAGGCGTCTGGAAAACCAAGAATTCAGGGACTACCTGGAATCCTATATTTGATGATCAAGCGTCTTATTCAATTGGATGTATCACTCTAGACCCGAATAATCCGCATACTGTATGGGTAGGAACCGGTGAAAATGTTGGGGGTAGGCATGTGGCTATCGGTGATGGTGTCTATGTGAGCCATGATGATGGTAAATCATGGAAGCATATGGGATTAAAAAATTCTGAACATTTGTCTAAAATAATTGTTCATCCTGAAAATTCTAATATAATTTGGGTAGCTTCTCAAGGGCCACTATGGACCAAAGGTGGAGAGCGTGGTGTTTATAAATCTATAGATGGAGGTAAAACTTGGAAAAGAACATTGGGAGATAGTGAATGGGTAGGTGCTACAGATCTTTTAATAGACCCATCAAATCCTGATGTACTTTATGCTGCAACTTGGCAGCGACAAAGAACGGTTGCGGCCTATTTAGGTGGTGGCCCCGGTTCTGGCTTACATAAAAGTTTAGACGGTGGAGAAACGTGGACAAAACTTTCACAAGGTATTCCTAAATCGAATTTAGGAAAAATCGGCCTTGCCGTGTCACCGTTCAATTCCGATGTTTTATATGCAGCTATAGAATTAGATCGAACCAAAGGAGGTATTTATATGTCTAAAAACAAAGGTGAATCATGGGTTAAACAATCTAATACTGTTTCTGGTGGTACAGGACCACATTATTACCAGGAATTATACGCCTCACCTCATCATGACGGGAAGTTATATCTTATGAATAATACAGTGCTCATTTCTGATGATCATGGTAAAACATTCAGTCGTATGAATGAAAAAAATAAACATGGTGACAGCCATGCGATGGCTTTTAAATCAACTGATCGCGATTATGTTTTGTTCGGAACTGATGGCGGATTATATGAAAGTTTTGATTTAACTAAGAGCTGGAAATATATTAGAAATCTGCCAGTTACACAATATTATAAATTGGCGGTAGACGATACAGAACCTTTCTATCTCATTTATGGAGGAACCCAAGACAATGGTTCGCATGGCGGACCATCACAAACAACAAGCTCAGATGGTATTGCCAGTGCTGACTGGTGGAAAACCCTGGGTGCAGACGGCCATCAATCGGCTACAGAACCGGGCAATCCAGATATCACTTATGGCGAATTTCAACAAGGTGCCCTTTGGCGTGTCGATCAAACTACGAAGGAATCAGTTTTTATTCAACCGCAAGCTCAAGAAGGTGATCCTTATGAACGTTTTAATTGGGATGCACCCATTTTAGTGAGCCCACATAATCCGACAAGACTATATTTTGCCTCTCAACGCGTATGGCGATCAGAAAATAGGGGTGATGACTGGACGGCAATTTCTCAGGATCTCACCTTGAATCAAGACAGAATAACCTTGCCCATGTATGGCAAACAACAAAGTTGGGATAATGCATGGGATGTTGGAGCCATGTCTAATTATAACACTATTACATCATTGACTGAATCACCCAAACAGGAAGGATTACTATATGCCGGCACAGATGATGGTATTATCCAGGTAAGTGAAAATGGAGGAGCATCATGGAGAAAAATTACGTTAGGTAATATCAAAGGGATGCCATCAACACCATTTGTAAATGATGTTCGTGCCGATCTTTTTGATGAGAATGTGGTATATGCCGCATTAGATAACCATAAATATGGTGATTATAAGCCATATTTGATCAAAAGTAACGATAAGGGCAAAAGCTGGAAACTTATGAATGGAGATCTTCCAGGTAAATTATTGACCTGGAGGCTAGTGCAAGACCATGTAAAAAAAGATTTATTGTTTGCGGCAACAGAGAATGGCATTTATTTTACGAATAATGGTGGTGTTAAATGGATACAATTAAAGGGAGGAATTCCTACCATTTCCTTTAGAGATATTACCATTCAGCGAAGAGAGAATGACCTGGTGGCAGCTTCTTTTGGAAGAGGGTTTTATATATTAGATGATATCAGCCCTTTGCGAGATTTTAATTCATCGATGCTTTCTGCAGAAGCTACCATGTTCTCCATTAAGCCTGCTTATTGGTATGTGCAATCAAATCGCGTAGGTAGTCAGGGTGATGATCAATTCATAGCAAAAAACCCACCATTTGGAGCGAACTTTACCTATTTTTTACCTGAAAAATTCCAATCTTTAAAAGATAAAAGAAAGAAAAGGGAGAAAAAAGGTGACACTAATTTTCCGGGTTGGAATGCGCTTGAAAAAGAGAATAATCAAGAAGGGCCCAAAGTGTTTTTACTTATAAAAGATATTAATGGCAACATGATAAACACCGTTGAAGGAACTAATAAAAAAGGGTTTAACCGTGTGAATTGGAAATTGGATTACCCAAATAAAAGTGGAGAACGTTTAGAAGTTCCTGAAAGAAGAAATTCCTTTAGGCGAGGCGGTGTTATGGTAACACCAGGCAATTATACCGTAACTTTAGTAAAACGTGTTGATGGTATAACAACTGCTTTGCAAGGCCCGAAAGAATTTAAAGTCAAACCTATGTATGATGGTGCTTTAAAGCGTAAATCTTTTGAAGAAGTAAATCAATTCAGAGAAGCAGTCTTTATGTTTCAGCAAGATCTTACCGCTACCAATATGACCTTATCTACAAGTTTGAAACAAATAAATGCTATGCAGCGGTCTGCTAATAAAGCTTCTACGCCTAGTGACGACCTGTTTAAAAAGTTAAACGACGCTAGAATTAACTTATTAGCCATTGAAAAATCGTTGAGCGGCGATGATATTAAGGGTGAAATTGGCGAACGGTCAGATCCTACACCTAATGATGCTCGTTTTATCGGCATAGGTGCATTATCTAATACCTATGGCCCCACAGGCAATCATAAAGGAGCCATGAACAGGGCGAAAAAGCAATTGGCAAGCATTAAGGCACAATTGCAAAATATGACTGAAAATGTTATTCCTGGGCTTGAACAAGAGCTTAAAAAAGCAGGAGCTCCTTGGATAGAAGGACAGGGACTCATAAAAATTTAGGTCAGATAGTTAAAAACTCCTTGAAAATTCAAGGGGTTTTTTATTTTTGAAAAGTAGATAGTTATTAATTATAATTGCTCGCTAAATTCTAGTGTAGGTAATAGTTTTCCTTTTCTTTTCTGAATTCGTTGCATTTTAGTCAATATTTTATCAAGCATTTTTACAGTTTTTTCTATGTATGGCCCTTTATTTAACATGACACATTCTGCCCGTTGCGCTACGGCAACATCGGTTATCTCGGCACGGGTTGGTATTCCCTTTTTGGATAGATTTTCTAATACTTGTGTTGCCCAAATATCAGGTAAATGTGCTGCATCACATATTTTTAATATTTCTTTTTGAATAATGGCAAAATTCTTCCAGCCGGTTTCAATAGCCAGATCACCACGGGCAATCATGACACCTATCGGATAGTTCTCCATGGCTTTTAATAAAATACTGGGTAGGTTTTTAAACGATTCTTGTGTCTCAATTTTTAGAATAATTCCAATCTCGGTGTGTAACTTTTTTAATTCGTCAAGTAGATCTTTTACATCTTGCTTGTTGTTCACAAATGAAAAATTTACAGCATCAGCATGCTTAGCAACAAATTTTAAGTCTTTGATATCCTTTTCGGTCAATCCTCCAACGCCAAGATTGCTGAT
>CAZJCZ010000209.1:0-2308 GCA_964544575.1 uncultured Flavobacteriaceae bacterium
ACTAAATGGATAGAACCAATATGGAATGGTAAAGAGGGGCTATTTCCTGGTGAAAGTTTGTTTTATTTTGTTTCACTTGCCATTAGTATTATTCTTTTTGAGGGTGGCCTTACGTTAAAACTAAAGGAAGTAAAGAATGTAGGCCCGGTTATAACCAAACTAATAACAATAGGTTCCTTGGTTACGTTTTTTGGTGCTGGATTAGCGGCACACTATATTTTTAATTTAAGTTGGGTAGTATCATTTTTATTTTCATCATTAATAATTGTGACCGGTCCAACAGTAATTACTCCAATTCTGAGAAATATTCCATTAAAAAGAGATGTTTCGGCAGTATTAAAATGGGAAGGGATTTTAATTGACCCTATTGGAGCTTTAGTGGCAGTTTTAATTTTTGAGTTTATTATGGTAGGTGAAGGGAGTACTTATACCAAAACCGCCTTAATTGAATTTGGAAAAATTGTTTTGTTTGGAACTTCATTCGGCTTTACGTTTGCACACGGGCTCAGCTTTGCAATAAAAAAACAATTTATACCACATTACTTATTAAATGTGTTTTCACTGGCTACAGTTTTGGGTGTTTTTGTTTTATCCGATATTTTTGCCCATGAATCTGGTCTTTTAGCGGTTGTTGTAATGGGCATGGTGTTAGGAAATATTAATCTGCCTAACTTAAAAGAACTCCTTTATTTTAAAGAGTCCTTAAGTGTACTTTTAATTTCTATTTTATTCATATTACTTTCGGCAAATATTAATATCGAAGATCTATTGGCAATTTATAATTGGAAAACTGCATTATTGTTTGCGATAGTGGTTTTTGCAGTAAGGCCATTGGGAGTATTTTTAAGCACTATTAATTCAACTTTGAAGATCAATGAAAAGTTATTTATTAGTTGGGTAGGGCCAAGAGGTATTGTTGCTGCCGGTATTGCTTCATTATTTGGATTAAAGCTCGTAAGTACCGGTGAAACCGGAGCAGAATTAATTACGCCTTTAGTGTTTATGATCGTTCTAGGTACAGTCCTTTTAAATGCAACTACCGCAAGATTAATGGCCAAGGCATTAGGAGTTTTTCTGTCAAAATCGGAAGGAATTTTAATCATTGGTGCTGGAAAACTGTCTAGATTGATAGGAGAATATTTAGATAAAAACAATAGACATGTTGTACTGGTAGATACCAATGCTTCTAATGTTGAAAAAGCAAGTGAATTAGGGTTGGAAGCGATAAAGGAAGATATCTATGCCGAGGATTTAACAGATAATTTAGAATTGAGTGATGTGGGTTTTTTATTATCATTAACCGGAAACTCTACCATTAACCAATATGCCATTGATAAATTTAAAAAGCAGTTTGGCGAAAATGGTAGTTTTAGATTAATAACACCCGAAGAAATGGTTGATCATAAAAACAACCCAAAAGAAGGTTTATTTTCACATACAGACGATTTTCTTAAACTAACTGAAGTGACGAGGAAGTTTCCTAAAATTCATGAAGTAAAATTAGATTCAAAAGAGCATTATGATTCTCTAATTGAAATAACCAAAAAAGATGAAGATATTGTGCCTATTTTTATAAAACAAAAGACTGGTGTTTTAGATATTATACCGGCCTTTAGTAGCGATATTGAATTTGAAAAAGGGTCGCAACTTGTTTATTTGGGAAAAAAAATAATCGATTAATTTTTTTTAAAATCGTTCAAAATTGCCCATAGTTGAATTTTTAAATTCATCTATTTACTTCTCCACAACACCCCTTTTTAATATTAATAGTTTAAAAAAAATTTTTAATTAAGTATTGTATACTCTTTCTAAGATATCAAAACCATGTTGGAATTGAGGGCAATAAAAATGAGTAATAGTTGTTTTAATTCTTACAATATTTTAACCCAATCATTATGAGAAATATTAAAATAGCATTACTTAGTATAGCAATGATTTCATTTATAGCTTGTTCATCAAATGATGATGATGATCTTAAAAATGCTAATTGTTATGATTGCGCGGCCAATCTTTTGATACCATTGCCGGTAGAATACTGTGATAACGGAGATGGAACCGCAGATGTGACCACTTTAGGAATAACAGAAACCGTTGATTTACAAGGAGAAGCATTTGAGGATTTTATGACTGCTGTAAAAGCGGTTACCTCATGTTCAAAGAACTAATAAATCATTAAATAATAATAAAACCGTTTGAATATTGTATTCAAACGGTTTTGTTTTGTACTTAACCTAACAAATAGACTAATAATTTAAGAATATTTCCAATAATGCGGATTGGTCTCTGTTGAACGTTGCTCCCAATAATC
>CAZJCZ010000209.1:2408-3892 GCA_964544575.1 uncultured Flavobacteriaceae bacterium
TAATGCCATGATCTTTTAATTAAAAATACTACTTAACTCATAAATATATTCATATAATGGACTATATAGACCAATTACTAAAATACCAATTACGGTGATTAATAAGCCTAATCTCATATAAAGTTTATTCTTAAAATACGGAATGGCATTTTCACTTCGACGTAAAAACATAGCCCTAATTACCAATAAATAGTAGTATAATGAAATGGTTACGTTTACCACCGCTAAAAATACAAGAAGATAATATCCTTTACTGGCTGCCGCTGTAAATAGGAAGAATTTACCGAAAAAACCAGCTACAGGTGGTATTCCTGCCAAAGAGAATAAGGCCAGCATCATAACCAAACTTAGATTTGGGTTTGTTCTATACAAGCCCTCGTAATCACTCATATTTTCTTTTCCTGTTTTCAATGAAATGGCTTGTACTACTCCGAAAGCTGCTAGGTTGGAAAAGATATAGATCATTACAAAATAAACTATCGTAGCCGTTCCTAATTGAGTTCCGGTAATTAAGCCAAGTAAAATAAAACCTGCTTGGGCAATAGATGAAAAAGCTAAAAACCGTTTCATATTTTGTTGACGTAAGGCAAATAAATTACCAATAAACATGGTGGCTAGTGCGATAACATATATGATATTTTCCCAAACATGCATTAAAGGTTTCATCACAGTAAATAATAAGATCATCATGATGAATACGGCCGCTCCTTTGGAGATTACAGATAAATAAGATGCAACACTTATTGGTGCACCCTCGTATACGTCGGCAGTCCAAAAATGGAATGGAACTAATGATATTTTAAATGATAATCCTGCAAAAAACAGAATAAACCCTAATATCGTTAAGTTAGTCGAAGAAATTACTTCAATTATATCATTAAAATAAATAGATCCTGAAGTTGCGTATAACATAGAAATACCAAATAAGGAAACTCCTGATGCCATTGCTGCAGAAAGTATTAATTTAATACCTGCTTCGCTCGATTTTCTCTTGGTAGTTTCAAATGCAGCCATCGCTGCAACAGGCAATGTTGATAATTCTAATCCTAAATAGAACATTAAAAAATCACCTGAAGAAATCATAAAATACATTCCTAATAATGATGAAAACAGTAATATAAAGAATTCACTTCCTCTATTTTGAGTTACAATTTTTTCTTGTAGCCAATCAGCAGATTGCAATAGCAAAATAAAAACGCCAATATTTAGAACATTTTTAAAAAAGTGAATTAAATTATTTGTGCGGAACATTCCACCAAATAAACTACTTTCCTCTATGGAGAAAAAACCAATAGCGGTATGAATACCGAATAAAAATATAGCTAAATGTACAATACTGCTTTTTTTATTACTATTAATAAAAATTTCACCAATTAACAACAATAGAATTATTGCTAAAAGCAAAATTTCATGTCTCATCAATAAAAAACTACTAAAATTCATTTTAGTTATCTATTTTAATATTATAATACCCCTTGTATAAA
>CAZJCZ010000210.1:0-3860 GCA_964544575.1 uncultured Flavobacteriaceae bacterium
GGTAATTTCATTTTACCTTGTTTTCCTCTAGCAGGGAAAGTTAACTTAGCGGCCTGAGAAACAGGAGCTGAGTCATTCAATAGTAAAGATGAACTTGCCTGTGCTTTTGTTGGATAACCTAATTTTAGGCCTTCAAATACAGGGTGTAAGATATGGCAAGCCATGTCACCAAGGGCTCCTGTACCATAATCCCACCAACCACGCCAGTTCCATGGGTGATAAACTTCATTAAACGGTTTCATTTTAGCAGGACCCGTAAAAAGATCCCAGTTTAAGGTATCAGGTACCCAATCACCTTTCTCAGGCGTATTCAATCCTTGAGGCCATATTGGACGATCTGTAAAAGATTCAACTTTTTTAACATCACCAATAGCTCCACTCCATAAAATTTCACAAGTTTCTGCAACACCAGCACCAGAAGCACCCTGGTTACCCATTTGGGTTGCAACTTTGTGCTTAGCAGCTAACTTTGTTAATAATCTGGATTCATATACTGAGTGTGTTAATGGTTTTTGAAGATAAACATGTTTACCCATGGTCATTGCATGAGCCGCTGTTATTGCATGTGTATGGTCAGCAGTCGCGATAACTACGCCGTCAATCTCATCACCCATCTCTTCATACATTTTACGCCAATCCCAATATTTTTTGGCTTTCGGGAACATATCAAAAGCTCCTTTAGCATATTTCCAGTCAACATCACAAAGGCCTACAATATTCTGTGAGGTTAAGTTCTTGAGGTTAGCAAGACCCATACCACCTACACCAATACCGGCTATATTCAATTTATCACTTGGTGCAACATGACCTAAGCCACTAACTGCAAAAGATGGTACAATGGTAAATGCCGCCGTAGCCGCTAATGACCTGCCCACAAAATCCCGTCGTGATATTGATTTATCTTTTTTAATTTTACTCATAATATAATTGTTTAAAATATTAATAATGAAACCTGAATTTCTTACTCTACACTAAAAAGGTCAAGTTAATAATTTTTCTCTAAATAGAGTAGGTTGCTTATTGACTTAATTCCTTACCGACTTTGAGCAATAAATCTCTTGTCAATTCGATACCTTGATGCTCAGTACGATTACTTCCTTCGTACTCAACACCAACAAATCCGGTGTATCCTGCTTCTTTTACGATCTTCATCATTTTCAGATAATCAATTTTAGGTTGATTACCATCGTCATCAAAATCATAACTCTTTGCACTTACCGCTTTGGCGTATGGCATCAATTCTTCTAAGCCTTTATAGATATCATAAGGATCTTTGCAGTTTTCGTCATTGATAGATCCATATCCGATGGTTTGACAGAAATTACCAAAATCGGGTAATGTCCCTACATTGGCCTTTCCAACTTTTTTCATAACGTCAGCCAACCAGGCTCCGTTAGAAGTATATCCTCCATGATTTTCTACCAGAACATTAATATCTTGTTTCTCAGCATATTCTGATAGTTTACTTAACCCTTTTACTGCAGTAAATGACACTTCTTCAGCAGTTCCTTCACCATGGGCATTCACACGAATAGAATGGCAACCTAAGAATGCGGCCGCATCTACCCATTTATAATGATTTTCGATAGTTGTATTCCTTTCTTCATCATTAGTAGAAGCCAAAGAACCTTCACCGTCAACCATGATTAAGACGTTTTGAACGTTAAATTTTTCACTGTTGGCTTTTAAAATGGTCAAGACGGAATCCATTCCCATTGTTTTAATATGTTCAGTATATAACTGACTCACATATTCAACACCTTCAAAACCATATTCACTTGCTTTTTGAGCAAAATCTAATGGATCAATAGTTTTATCTTCTCTCATTGCCTTATGCAAGGACCATTGAGCTAAAGATAGTTTGAAAAAGGGTGTTTTTTGTTCGATGCTTTCAGGCACCATATTTTCAGCATTTTTTTTCTCTTGTTCTTTACAAGAAATCATAATAGAGGTTGTCATGAATAGAATTATTAAAATTCTAAAGACCTTCAATGTTTTAAATTCCATAAGTTTATTTTTAGGCTGGTTAAAGTTAATTATTAAATTCCTAAAAATGAATTAAGAACTTAGTTTTCTACTTAACCGTTTTCGTGTTAATAAAACACAAGATTAGGCAGAAGAATATCTGTACTTTACCGGTACATAAAAATGGCAGTCCAAAAACGCACATGCCTTTAAAAAAGGAATAACTGCACTTAAGAGTGAAAGCCATTCCGATGAATTTAAAAATATCAAAATATTAGAAATACAGCAATTATTTTTCTCATTCGGTTACATTATTTTCAATTTATTTTAGAAATAAAATTAATTAAAAAATTGTCATCAAATAGCAGCTCTGTTGATATAAATAGAACTTTTTAAACGTATAATATTTTGATATTCAATAACATAAAATTTAAAATATTTTAATTATGAGGTAGGACTTTTTTATAATGGGGTGTTCTATTATTGTAAATAGACTTTTATAAAAGCCGATATAATGAAAAAATATATTAAAAGAATGAGTATCATAATTATTAACTATCTGTGCATTTTCCCTCTGTTATGTTTACTCTTTTTTACAGATCAAGGAAAAGAAATAGAAGAATTATTAAAACTATTAAATCAGTAATGTTAGGCGATAATAATAATCCAGATGTATTTTATTAATATTAATTTATTATCAAGCTGAGAATTATATAAAAATTTAAATAAATTAAATGAAAAAGATGGCACTATTAAAAACAGGTATACTGTTGGCAACACTTATTTCAATTAATCATAGTGTATTTGCACAAAGTTTTAAAGGGTTGGATGAGGCCCCTCATGACATTTCTTATTATCGAGAAAGCATGGTAACTCCGCCTGTAGTGAAAGTAATTTACGGGAGACCACAAAAAAATGGACGAGAAGTATTTGGTGATGTAGTGGCTTATAATAAATTATGGAGAACTGGAGCCAATGAGGCTACGGAAGTAAGATTTTATAAAGATGTCGTATTCGGTGATGTAAAAATTTTGGCAGGAACTTATGTTTTATATACGATCCCTGGAGAAAAAGATTGGGAAGTCATTTTGAGTGCAAATCTTGATGTTTTAGGAGTTTTTCAATATGACCCTGCGTTTGATGTTGCCAGAATTAAGGTGCCGATAAGTAAAGCTGAAGAGTTAGAATCTTTTTCTATAGTTTTTCAAGAAAAAAAACAAGAAAATATACAAATGGTTTTAGGTTGGGATACCACAAGAGTAAAAATACCATTAAGAATTACTGAACCAACAACTTATGCTGAATATTAATGAGGTAGAAATTAATTATACTATAATTGCAAGGGGTGAACTTTAATAGCAATAATAAATTGTTAAGACAGATATAAATAATACAAGAAACAAACTTTACAAATAAGCAAGGTGAATAATAATAATCAATAATTATAAAAATTACGAGTATACTATAATTCAAAATTATCAAAGGGGTGAAATTTTAAATGCTAGTTGACTTTATATTAAATAAAGCAACTAAAATACTAATCTCTAACAATATTAATTATGAAAAAATTCATAGCGACATTAGCCTTAGTCATAATAGGCGTTGTAACTTTTTCTCAAAATAGTAATACTGAACAACAAATAAAGTATGTAACCCATGCTCCTGACGGATCAGTAGCATTGACTATTATAGACGATACAACAAATCATAGGATGAAAGTACAAAATGCTGATGCTTTTTATAAGTATCAAATATTAGATCAAAAAACGAGTGAGTTGGTTTATACCTCGAATAATGACGATAAAGATTGTATAATTGATACAACAAATTTAAGCGAAGGAACCTATGATTTAAGATTGTATACCTCAGATTTTGTAATTACTACGGACCTTGAT
>CAZJCZ010000211.1:0-3855 GCA_964544575.1 uncultured Flavobacteriaceae bacterium
CAAGTTTATTAGTTTCATAAAACTCATTGTAATTTAGTTCGTTACTCTTATAGGCAGCAAAAAAGGAATACAAACCTGATTTAGAAATTTCATTTTCATATTGATTATCAAATATTTCCGCTTGTTTATTCTTAATATTAAAATGAAAAACTGACAAAACAACGATCCAAAAACAAGTAGGAATTAGTCTTGTTTTGAATCGATCATTATTATTAAAAGTATCTTTAAAATAATCTTGATTTTTAACTATTCTTAAACTTAAATAGGTCAACAATATTAAAGAACCTATAACTATTGGTAAAGGATATGATTCGTGGATATTTTGTATAACTTCATAAGTGTAAAGTAAATAATCTACCGCTATAAAATTGAATCGTTTCTGGTATTCATACCAAAAAGGCAATTCAGCTATGAAAGAGAAAATCAATACGAACAATAAAACTGAATAAGCAAACTTTGTTAGTGTTTTATCAAGTTTACTACCGTAATATCTTCTAGGAAATATAAGAAGATAAAGGGCATAAATAACTATTATATAAGACGCACTACCTAAATCAAATAAAAAACCAACCAAAAATATTTTAATCAAATTAACTATTGAAAAATCTATATTAGAAAATGACCACAGATAAAGTGTTATTCTGATTACTAAGGAAAAAAGAAAATAAGTAATAAGAAAAGCTTTTAATAATGTAAATCTTTTTGGAAATAATATTTTAAGCATTTAAACAAATTGGTAGGGCAAAAATAACTAAAAATCTAAACTCCCTATGCTTTTAATTCTAACAAACTTGATATAGAATTAACAAATTATTATGATTGATTTGTGCTAATTGCCTTTTCTAATTGTAACATTTATTGGAAAAGGTGGTCTTTATTATCGAACCATTTATCTTCTTCAACTATTCTAAATGAAAAATTTGATATTTTTTTTAATCCTTTTTTTGTTAGTATTTCAATTCGTTAATGCCCAGGAGAAACAAGAGAAAGTTCCTAAACGGATATACACTACTAAATTTTTAGGACTGGAAAAAGCTCCTGTAATTAATGGTATATTGGATGATGCCAGCTGGAATATAGTGGAGTGGACAAGTGATTATATTGAAAACGATCCTGAAGAAAATACACCCCCGAGCGAACAAACGCAGTTTAAGATAACCTATGACCAAAAGAACTTATTTATTGCGGTTAGAGCTTTTGATCGTCAACCTGATAGCATAGTAAGACGTCTATCCAGGCGTGATGGTTTTGCGGGAGACTGGGTGGAATTTAATATTGATAGTTACAACGATTTACGAACGGCTTTTTCCTTTACTATAACCGCGGCAGGAGTTAAAGGTGATGAATTTGTAACCAACAATGGTGATAATTGGGATAGTAGTTGGAATCCTATTTGGTATGCAAAAACGAATATTGATGATAAAGGTTGGACTGCAGAAATTAGGATCCCATTGAGTCAACTTAGATTTGGTAAAAGCAAAGAACAAATTTGGGGGTTACAATCCACCAGGCGCTTTTTTAGAAAAGAGGAGCGTTCTTTATGGCAACGAAAACCCAAAGACGCACCTGGCTGGGTGAGTGAATTTGGTGAATTACATGGATTAAAAAATATAGAACCTCAAAATCAGCTTGAAATACAACCTTTTACTCTTGGACAATTTGACACCTATCCAAAAGAAGCTGCAAATCCTTTTCGAGATGGAAGTGATTTTAAATTAAATGGAGGATTAGATGCAAAAATTGGTATTACTAATGATCTTACCTTAGACTTAACGGTTAATCCTGATTTTGGACAAGTAGAAGCAGATCCGGCAGCAATATCTCTTGATGGGTTTGAGATCTTTTTTGATGAACAGCGTCCGTTTTTTGTAGAGAATAATAATATATTTAATTATCAAGTTTCGCAATCTAATGCAGGGAATACATTCGGATCTGATAATTTATTCTTTTCAAGACGAATCGGAAGAAGTCCCCAAGGTTTTCCTGAAACCGTTGATAATGAATTTGTAAATCAACCTGCCAATACTACTATATTGGGAGCAGCAAAATTTAGTGGTAAAACAAAAAATGGATGGTCAATAGGAGTTTTAGAAAGTGTAACCGCTAAAGAATATGCAGAGATTGATAATAAAGGAGATCGTAGAGAGGAGTTGGTAGAACCACTTACAAATTACTTCGTGGGTCGCTTACAAAAGGATTTTAACGAACAAAAAACATTCATTGGCGGGATTTTCACCGCTACGAATCGAGATTTATCTCCGAATTTAGAATTTCTACACAAATCAGCCTATACCGGGGGATTGGATTTTAAGCATCATTGGAAGGAAAGAGCATGGTATGTAGGTGGAGATATTGTTTTTAGCCACGTTAAAGGAACCCCACAAGCAATACAAAACACGCAGGAATCACTTCGTCATTTATTTGGACGAGTAGACGCAAGCCACCTGGTGGTCGATCCGAACCGCACTTCACTCACAGGGTCAGGAGGAAATATTCAGATAGGAAAACAAGCCAATGGCCATTGGCGTTTTGAAAGTGGTTTTACCTGGAGGTCTCCGGAACTTGAATTAAACGATATTGGTTTTCAGCGACAAGCAGATGATTTAAGACATTATGCATGGGTTGGATACAGATCATTGAAACCATTTTCTATTTTCAGGTCCCTTGGATTAAATTACAACCACTGGACAACATGGGATTTCGAAGGGAATCATAATCAATTGCAGTGGAATATAAACAGTTGGGCCCAATTCAAAAATAATTGGTTCGGAAATATTGGTTTTAATTACCGCCCGATTCGGCACTCAAATAGTGCCCTGCGAGGTGGACCTCGACTAAGGGGCTCACAGAATTTTAACTACTGGAATGGTATCAATTCAGACAATCGAAAAAAGATACGATTTGGCTTGTTTCATAATGGTGGGAAAGCCTTTGATGATTCCTTTAATTTCTTTAATATAAATTTCAGCATATCGTATCAACCTACAAATGCGCTACAACTTTCTATCAATCCCGAATACAACATTAATAATGACAAACTTCAGTTCGTTGAAAATGTTGAAGTGAGTAATGAAACTAAGTATATCAATGCCAAGATCAAACAGCACACTTTAAGTATGTCTCTGAGGGTTAACTATACAATTAATCCTAATTTGACGATCCAATACTATGGACAACCTTTTATATCCAGAGGACGCTATTCCAATTTTAAATCGATAATAAATGCACAGGCAAGTAACTTTGAAGATCGCTTTCAGTTGTACAGTAGTAATCAAATTTCGCTTGATGAAAATAATGGTCTATACTTGGTTGATGAAGATAGCAATGGGACAATTGACTTTGAATTTGGCGAACCTGACTTTTCCTTTGTACAATTCAGATCCAATTTAGTAATTCGTTGGGAATATATACCTGGTTCTGAGGTGTTTTTGGTATGGTCTCAAGGCGTGACGAGTTCTGGAAATCCAGAAGACAATCTTTTTACCGGTTTAGATGATCAGATTTTAGGACAGGAAAAAAATAACACTTTCTTAATTAAAGCGACATATCGATTTCGACTATAAGAATTTTATCCTTCCCGATTTTTTCAATCATCTAAATTTAACAGCAAAAAGGCTGGAATTAACAAATTATTAAGAGCGGATTTTATTAACTTCGTAGCCGAAAATTTTATGTTACTGATACGGAATAATTCTGTTATGTAGATCACCATCAACCAAATGAAAAAATTCTTCCCTTTTTTGTTACTTTTTTTATTTGTAATTAAAATTAACACGGCTCAGGAACAACAGAATAAGAACCCAAAAAGGATCTATATTACGAAATTCTTAGGTCAGGATAAAGCTCCAACTATTG
>CAZJCZ010000212.1:0-3845 GCA_964544575.1 uncultured Flavobacteriaceae bacterium
TTGATTTTATTGCCGCTGCTCAATTACGTGACCAGATCAAAGTACTTAAAGAACATTTGTAAAAAAATATGCTATAGCGAACGGTTTCCTTAGGCAGATATTTTGATAATCCCATCTTTATTTCCGGGAATGATATAAATCATTGCTTCTTTGGTTATGAAAATTTAACTTTGATTTGAACGAGTGTAAAAGCTACTAATGCCACCCATTACAAAAAAAATAAATACTTGGTTAATAAATTATCTTTACCTGACCGGTGACAGCAAGGAAACGCTTTTGCTAAAAAAAATATGGTGGGTTTTTAACGTCGGTGGATTACCTTTTCTATTGCTTATGAGCCTTATCATAGGAAACAATGAAGGTCCGGGAGTAGTAGTATTAAATTTCATTTGGATAATAGCCTTAGTTTCCGCGCTTATTATTTTTCATTTTTATAAAAAAGGCATCGAAGGTTTTGCCCTTGCTTCGCAGCTGACTATTGTAGTGCTTGCATCAATAAAAGTGTATCTCATGGGAGGGCTGCTCAACGCCGGAGGAGCTATTTTCATTGGACTTATGGGCCCTTTATATGCGCTGACCTTACCCAACAAGAAACGGGCTGTTTTCGTTTTTATATTGTATATGTCTTTAATGATCGGAGTAACGCTTTTGCAACCAGAAAACCCCAAGGGGTATTTATTATATTACTATTTTTTGGGATTTACATTAGGTAATTCAATGGCTTTTATTGCATTATTTTATTACACTGGGCGTGTGGAAAAATTGAAGCAGGAAGAAAAACAAAGAATGAGGGAGTTAGATGAGTTCAAAACACGGTTTTATACGAATATAACTCATGAATTCCGAACCCCACTTACTATTATCCTTGGAATGGCAGACCAGATAAAAAATAATCCTGAAACATGGACAGAAGAAGGACATAAAATGATAAAACGCAATGGTCAAAATTTACTCAACCTTACGAATCAAATGCTCGCCCTGTCAAAATTAGAGACTAATGTAATGCCAGTAAATTTAATACAAGATGATAT
This sequence comes from uncultured Flavobacteriaceae bacterium, assembly GCA_964544575.1. Lineage (GTDB taxonomy): Bacteria > Bacteroidota > Bacteroidia > Flavobacteriales > Flavobacteriaceae > Aureibaculum. The sequence continues at coordinate 1,032 of CAZJCZ010000212.1, forward strand.
TGCCTTATATATGAGATATCTGGTTGAATCTTTCCATTCACTGGCAGATACAAAAAATATTCGCCTTTTATTTACGGCGGAACCTGTCGAAATCAAAATGGACTTCGACCCAGATAAAATACAAGACATACTGTCCAACCTCATCTCTAATGCCATCAAATTTACGCCTAAGGGAGGTATGGTACGGGTTGCTATTTCAAAAGAAAACAAGGATTTAGAAGACCACTTGATTTTATCGGTTAAAGATACTGGCGTAGGCATCCCAAAAGAAAATCTTCCAAAAGTTTTTGATCGGTATTTCCAGTCAGAAAATCACAAAAAGCAAGTTACAGAAGGTAGTGGCCTTGGGCTCGCTTTGACCATGGAACTTGTAAAATTACTTAGAGGAGACATCACTTTGAAAAGCACATTGGGCAAAGGTTCCACTTTCACGATTCGCCTGCCCATTCATAATTCTGCACCTCACGAACATAAGAATTTGTCAATAGAATTGGCTCTTTCCGAAATTCATTCAGAAAACATAGAGCAGAAGGTATACTCAATTCAGGGTGAAGAAAGTAAAAAACTGGTGTTACTCATTGTAGAAGATAATAAGGATGTTGTGCAATACCTTCGTTCGTTACTTACCCATGATTACCAAATAGAGGTAGCGGGCAATGGATTCGAAGGGTTAAAAAAAGCTATTGATGTAATACCTGATCTGGTGATAAGTGATGTGATGATGCCCATTATGGATGGTATTGCCTTTTGTAAAAAACTGAAAAGCGACCTCCGAACCAGCCACATTCCGGTTGTTTTGCTTACGGCGCGCACAGATGTAGAATCGAAGATGGTGGGGTTGATAGCAGGAGCCGATGTCTACCTGGCTAAACCTTTCAACCGGAAAGAATTGTTTGTTCGTATCAAAAAACTGATTGTATTGCGTAAAACTCTCCAGGAAAGATATAAAGCGATAGCTACCCTACCCTATCTTGATCAACACTCCGGAGGTCATATTTTGCACAAAGAAGATACTTTCATGCAGAAAGTGCGCCAAATGCTCGAGGTTCATCTTAGCGAAGAGGAGTTTGGCATTGCTGAATTGTGCCGTGCTTTGGCAATGAGCCGTTCACAACTTTATCGTAAATTCGCTGCGCTTACCGATACCAGCGTCCATCATTTTATCCGAAAATTACGCCTGGCCAAAGCCAAAGAATTATTGCTCACAACTAAACTAAATGTTTCTGAAGTTGCATATGATACCGGGTTTAAAAATCCCTCACACTTCAGCAGGGTATATTCAGAAGAGTTTGGTATTGCTCCCAGCAAAGCAAGAAGTTAATTTGATATTGGGAAAGCCTTTCAATTTTCTTATCAATCAACGCTTATTTTCTCTTCTCGGAACAAATAGTAAAACATCTGGTACATTTAGTAAAGCCAAACACTTTTAGAACTGTTAATTTTAATACTGATAATTCAACTGAGTTATTTAATAAAAGTTAAATTCTTTCCACCGCAAGGTAGAATCAGGCTTAAACTCAGACTATCATCATTAATCTTTAAAGTTCTTTACTATGAAAACTAAAATTTATCTCGTCGTATTGCTTGCAGTCGTTGTTACCTTCTCATGTTGCGATACTGATGATCCTATAGAGACGCCACGCTCATCTAAGGTGGAATACAAACAATTTACCAGTGATGCCCTTGCCAATAATGTCATTGGAAACCCTGCAGTCAGAAACCTGGCAATTTTTACACCTGAAGGATATGACCCCAACGGAACTCAGCAATATCCTGTAGTATACCTCTTACATGGCCTTCCTTTCAGTGAAGATACCTATATTAAAAAAGAAATCTGGGATGATTGGATTGATCCAAACGGTTTCTTCAAAACCTATCCTGATTTCCCTCAAGAAGGGTTCGAGCAATGGGTTGATAATCTCGTCCAGTCCGGAAAAATTGATCCAATGATTATTGTGATGCCGAATGCAGCTAATAATTTATACGGCTTCAGCTTTTACTGCAATTCTATCCTTAACGGTAACTTTGAAGATTATATAGTAAACGACTTAGTAAACTATATTGATGCCAACTACAGAACTGTTACCAATAGCGACGGACGGGCTTTAATCGGAAATTCCCAAGGTGGATATGCAGCCTTTACATTTGGCATGAAACATCCCGATGTTTTTGGTACTGTAGCAAGTCACAGTGGACTGATCGTTATGGATGTTGTCTTATCTATGGGTGAAATGGTAGTAGCCGAAAATCCTGGCGGATTTACAGGACCGGACCCAGCAAAATTTTTAACCAGTGCAGGCTATGCCATGAGTTCAGCCTGGTCGCCAAACTTGAATAACCCTCCATTTTTCGTGGATATGCCATTTGAATTCCCTTCAGGTGAGGTTATTTCAAGTGTTGCAAATCGTTGGTACGCGAACGATCCTTTTACACTGTTAAATACATATGCAGATAATTTTAGATCGCTAAAAGGTATTTACTTTGATTGTGGAAATTTTGATGAATTAAATATGTGTGCAGGGAATGGTTTTATGATGCAAAAGCTCGATGCCTTTGGTATAAACTATACATACGATACTTTTGACGGAGGGCATTTTGATAAAATATTCTCAAGGCTGGAAATTTCACTGGAGTTCTGTTCAAACAAAATGAATATGTAGTAAAAAATAATTTATTTAGAATAAGTTATGTCCCATCTGTTATCTTAGGTGGGACATAATTCGTTTTAACCAAGAAACCGAGTAAGCCCAACTACTATTAAATTGAGCTTTACTCAGTTTCTAAACTAATACAAATATCCAATAGCTTTAAACA
>CAZJCZ010000213.1:0-3835 GCA_964544575.1 uncultured Flavobacteriaceae bacterium
GTGGAGACGGAGGGAATCGAACCCTCGTCCAAACAAGCAACCAAAGTGTTTTCTACATGCTTAGTTAACGTTTAATTTTCGACTAAAAGCTGACCGAAAACCGCCCACTTAAAGCTTATCTTCTTAAATTTCAAAATACATTCGAAGTGCCTGTATTTCTATGCTGACTTTTACGATGTTTCAAAATTGAACGCGGTTAGCAAACGCTTTCAGGAAACATAAAGCTTCTCTACCTTGTAGAGACGAGGCTAAATCCTACTATTAATTCGGATTATGCAGCTAAAGCGTAGTTATTCTCGCCGTTTAATGTTTGAAATTGAGTTTTACGAGAGTGCTATTTCATTGCTCGGCATGCTTACATTTTAACTGACCTTGCTGTCAAAACCAGTCGTCCCCAAATTTTCAATGAACAAGTTTGCAAAGTTACATATTATTTTGAAATCAAAACTTTGTAAATCCCTTAATTCATAATACCTTGCATCAATTTTTATACCAATTTATTCATATGAAATTTGCCATACTGAAAGAACGTAAAAATCCGCCGGATAAAAGAGTGCTTTTCTCACCTCATGCCTGTAATAATTTGAAGGATACATTTCCTAATCTTGATGTTATTGTTGAAAGCTCTGACGATAGAATTTTTAGCAATGAAGAGTACAAAGAAACTGGAATAAGTGTAACTGATGATATTTCAGACTATGATGTATTACTAGGTGTTAAGGAGGTTCCCATTGATAATTTGATCCGAAATAAAAAATATTTTTTCTTTTCACATACCATAAAAAAACAGCCCTATAACAGAAAGTTATTACAAGCCATCCTCCATAAAAATATTGAATTGTATGACCACGAAACTATTGTAGATGAAAGAGGTCTTAGATTGATCGGTTTTGGTTACTACGCCGGTATTGTAGGAGCCTATAATGGGCTTAGAACCTATGGGTTAAAATATGATCTTTTTCAGTTGCCAAAAGCACAAGAATTAGAAGATAAAAAAGCATTGATTGAAAAGCTAAACAATGTACAGCTACCTCCTATCAAAATTTTACTAACCGGCACTGGGCGCGTAGGTAATGGGTCTAAAGAAATGTTAGATTCCATGAATATTAAACAAGTGAATGTTGACGCTTTTTTACATCAACAATTTGATGAGCCTGTTTATGTTCAAATAGATGTGCTAGATTATAATGAACGTATTGACGGAAATGTGTTGGATATCAATGATTTCTTTAACAACCCTTCAGCTTACAAAAGTAATTTTATACGTTTTGCCAAAGTGGCAGATCTGTATACTGCAGCTCATTTCTGGGATGAAAAAGCTCCTATAATTTATTCTCGTGAAGACGCTAGCTCGAAAGATTTTAAAATAAAAGTAGTTGCAGATATAAGTTGTGATATTGATGGTCCAATCGCTTCGACCATAAAGGCATCTACTATTGCTGACCCTATTTTTGGTTATGACCCTAAATCAGGAAAGGAAGCTAATTATAAAGATGAAAATATAATTGCTGTTATGTCAGTAGACAACTTGCCAAGTGAACTACCAAAAGACGCATCTATTGGGTTTGGAGAGATGTTTTCACAACATGTAATTCCTGCTTTTTTTAACGATGATAAAGATGGTATTTTAGAACGAGCACTAATGACTCATAATGGCAAGCTAACTGAACGTTATTCATATCTTCAAGATTATGTTGACGATCTCGAATAATGTTACAGGATAAACAGTTTTTAATCGACCTGGCCAATACCAAAATGCCATATGGTAAATACCAAGGAAGATACTTAATTGATCTACCAGAGTATTATGTGGTTTGGTACCACGCAAAAGGATTCCCTAAAGGTAAATTAGGGCTGATGTTGGGCTTGGTTTATGAATTGAAACTTAATGGCCTGGAATACCTAATAAGGAAAATTCAAAAAAATTCTTGACCCTATTCATTATAGATATACAAATTCTTTATTAATTTTTTGTTTTAATAAATGTTGCTATTCCATAAAGTAGTGGAAGTAAACCAAAACCTACAGCGAGAAAGATGATTTCCTTATCGTAAATAAAATAAGCGGCTATGGCTAATATGATTTCAGCTAATGCCAGATATAATATCCCTTTTGATGAAAACCTGCTCAAGTTAAGCAAGAACAAGCCATAGAAAAATAAACTTAATGGTGCGATCAGACTGAAATACCCTTTATTGGAGATCAGAATGATGATAATCAGTAAAACAAGTAAAGAAAAAAGGGTTTGCCAACGTATCTTTTTGGTTAAAGCACTCGAAAATTTTTGTTTTTTTCGTTTTGTAGTTATTTTGGCCCGAATCCATAAAGTGAATAAAGAGATCAAGATAAAAACCACCGCAATAACCGTTACCCCAATTTGTAAAAACAGCAAGGGTAACTGAGAGACCAATTCAATACCAGAACTCTCTCCGCTAATCAATATATTTATAAGATATACAGCAGCGAAGCCATATAAACCAAGTATAATACCTGAGTATCTTTTTAATGAGAAAGGGGTGGTATTCTCCTGCATTTTATAAAATTATTTAATCACAAGTTAGTTAATCTTTTTAAAGTATAAAAAGTTTTAAATTTGATTGTATGAATCCTGCCGAAAACTACATTATGAATCAAACAGAACCTTTTCGTTCTATGCTATTGCATTTACAATTAATTATTGAGAATACCATTCCTTCATTAGATTTAAAATTCAAATATAAAATTCCGTTTTACTATCTTGAAGGACGCCCATTTTGTTACCTAAATCAATCAAAAAATTATGTAGATCTTGGTTTTTGGAATGCATCACATCTATCGGTAAACTTAATGTTTATGACTACTGCCAAGCGTAAAATGATGAAATCTTTACGTTACAAAAATCTCGAAGAAATTGATGATAAAATTTTAGTAGAAATACTTAATGATGGGTATTCTGTAAAAGATAAAAAGTTTTGGAAATAGCTAAAAAATTGAATTAAAAAATTATAATCAATTTATTACCAGTTGTTTAAATCAGGTTTATTCTGTAATAAAGATTGCAATAAACTACATAAACCTTTTTAATTTTCAAAAAATATTTACAAAAAAGTTTTCAACGTTAACTTGTTAGTAAATAAAAAAATTGCCCCGATAAAGTCTTTTTTAGTGTAGTATTTTTGTTTTGTTCTTTTAACTTTTTTTTAACGACGCTAAACCAAATGATCGAGAATTCCATTAAAACCAAAATTTACACTTATCAAGACGTATTAAAAACCTCATTAGACTACTTCGGTGGAGACGAATTAGCTGCCACAACCTGGATAAATAAATACTGTTTAAAAGATAAAGTTGGAAATTATATAGAAAAATCGCCCGAAGATATGCATTCACGCATGGCGAAAGAATTTGGTAGAATTGAAACCAACTATCTTAAAACCGATACTGTTTCTGATAATTTATCGGCCTACGGAAAAAAAAGAAAACCCTTAACTACTGATAAGATTTATGACTTGTTCAAAGATTTTAAATATGTGATCCCTCAGGGGAGCGTAATGTACGGTTTAGGAAATGACCAGGTAATAGCTTCGTTGTCAAATTGTATCGTAGTGCCTTCAGTTTTAGATTCTTATGGTGGAGTTTGCCATACGGATCAACAATTGGCCCAGTTATTTAAAAGACGTTGTGGTGTAGGGGTAGATCTGTCAGAATTACGCCCAAAAGATGCTTCTGTATCTAATGCAGCGGGTACAACAACTGGAGCTGTATCTTTTATGAATCGGTTTTCTAATACAACTCGAGAAGTTGCACAAAACGGTCGTAGAGGTGCATTAATGTTAACAATGGATGTTGCACATCC
>CAZJCZ010000214.1:0-3806 GCA_964544575.1 uncultured Flavobacteriaceae bacterium
CTGAAGTAGTAGAGTAAATCACTTATATAATAAATAATTAAAGCAGGTATAAATGGTGGTTGTTTATTTTTTAGAATGAAAATCATTGTTAGTTTTTATACGGAAATTTAAATGGTTAACATTTTTGCAACTAATATATTTCATTTGGAATTATAAAATCTACCACCAAACTACCTGTATTAAGTATTACTATGTATTAGAAGAAAAACATAGTTTTTAAATAACCATATATGAAAAAGGTAGGCATTATAGGAGGATCTGGATTTATTGGAAGCTATATCACAAAAAGATTTTTAGAAGAAAAGTTCAAAGTTAAAGTTTCGACAACTGACATCTCGAAAAAGGAAAAATTTCAACATTTAAAAAGTTTGAAAAATTCAACCAATCTTGAAATAAAACAATTAGATGTTGAAAATATAAATGAATTAAAAACATTTATTAAAGATTGCGAAATTATAGTTCATTGTGGTACTCCTTTCAAACTTGACGTAGAGAACCCTCAAAAAGAATTGTTTGATCCTACAATTAAAGGAACTGAAAACTTTTTAATGCTTGTTAAGGATTCTCCTTGCATTAAGAAAGTTGTATTTGTGGCTTCGGTTGCCGCTTTTAATACAAATTTTCCATTTCCGGCTGCAGATAAAGGAGTCACTGATATTTTTACCGAAACTGATAAACCTTACTATAATGAAGAGAGTAACCCCTATGCGCAAGCCAAATTTATTGCGAATAAAACGGTAGATAAATTTATAGATGAAAACCCTGATATTGGTTTTGAAATTGTGAGTATCTCACCCGTAGCAGTTATGGGAAAGGCTCTATCAAACAGAGAAGATTCGACATCAATTGGTTTGCAATTTTTATTTAAAAATAAAATTGCACCCAATCCTTTCATTGAAATGCTTTATGAACAAGACGTGACATTTGCTATGGTAGATGTAGCAGATGTAGCAGAAAGTGCTTATAAGGCCTCTATTATCAAAGGTAATCATGGTAAAAATTATTTGATCAGCAGTGATAGCTGGAAAGTATCGGATATTTCCCAAATGCTAAATAATTTGCCTCCAGAAGGAAAGTCACATATTGTATATAGTAGCCTTCTTGCTAAAAAAGAATTAGGTATTCAAATTAACCCCTCACAAGTTCCTTTACATAAATTTGGGAGTTTTGATATTCCTTCACTTAATTAAACCAATTTTATCTTTATAATAAATAATTTAAATGGTAAAAACAACAACAGAATATTCATAAACAACTAATGTAAAGTACCTTTTTTAATCTACTATGCATTCTTGTAGATATAAACTAAAATTAACTACCCAAAACCAACTATGAACTTAAAAAATTCATTCCTTATTGCCATATCATTAAGTGTTATTGGCCTGGCATCTTGGGAATACTATTGGCGTTCCCAAGGATATTCTCCAAATTTAAACGATGATAAAACACTATGGGCCGTTCAAAGAGCCAAAGTTGATAAAGCGACTGGGAATGAAGTGCTAATTCTAGGGTCATCACGTGCATATTTTGATATTCAACTTGAAGAATTTGAGCAGTTTTCAGGTAAAAAACCAATACAGCTTGCTTCTACAGGATCTTCGCCATTACCAATATTTAATGACATTGTTGAAAATACAGACTTTAATGGGACAATTATTGTTGGAGTAACTCCGGGCTTATTCTTTTCAACCACTTATCCAGGAGCTTTTCCTTGGAAAAGACCTCAATCAAAGGTAGATCGCGCTAAAGACCTTACCTATGCCCAATTAATGAATTTTTATTTATCCATTCCTCTTCAAGAAAATTTTGTATTCATATCTGCAGATGAAGAAGAATGGGCAGATGATGTTGACTTGAAGTCCCTACTAAGAAGGATCAAGTTAGGAAACAGAACCGGGGCACCACAGCAACCTCCTTTTTATAATTTTGGAGATGTAACTACGGGTAGAAATATGAGCATGGGAAATCGCGCATCTTCAGATACGGCTTTTGCAAATACAATAATAAAAGTTTGGCATTTTTTTGGTAAGGGAGCTCCCCCACCCGATAAGGAATCAACTACTAACTATTTTATTAAAGATGCACAAAAGTTTATTGCAAAAGGAGGCAATCTTGTTTTAGTCCGTTTCCCTTCAAGTGGCGGTACCAGGATTGGCGAAAACATGGGACTACCCAGGGAACAATTTTGGGACGAGCTTTTAACAAAATCAAACACAAAAGGATATCATTTTGAAGACTATGAACAATTAAAAGATTTTACTTGTCCTGAAGAATCTCATTTATCAGCAGATGATGCTAAGAAGTTTACAGAAGAGTTGGTTAAAATAATGATAAAAGATGATGTATTAACTAACTCTAAAACCAATTAGTTATGCTTTTTAATTCATTTAGTTTTATTGTCTTTTTTATTATAGTATTAGCTCTATACTATAATAAAATATTTAGCTGGACTAATAAGAAAAGAATGCTCTTGCTGGCGAGTTATATTTTCTATGGAATGTGGAATCCGCCACTTGTGATTCTACTTTGGATATCAACCATGGTCGACTGGACGGCTGCAAATAAATTGGCTGTAGAAGAGAACCAACGAAAAAGAAAAATGTGGCTGCTTTTGAGTATGTGCGTAAACTTAGGGTTCTTATCATTTTTCAAATACGGCGATTTCTTTTTAGCCAATTTTACAAGTATTGTCAATTCAGTAGGTATTGACTTTCATCCACAAAACATGGACATTATACTACCTATGGGAATTTCCTTTTATACTTTCCAAACCATGTCTTATACTATAGACATGTATCAAAGGAAAATTAAACCTGCCAGAACATTTTTAGACTTTGCATTGTATGTTACATTCTTCCCTCAGCTTGTTGCGGGACCTATAGTAAGAGCGAAAGATCTGATCACCCAGTTTTATGAACCAAAAAAAGCAACTATAAAACAATTTTTTTGGGGAATGTTCCTGTTAACAATAGGATTATTTCAAAAAGTAGTGTTAGCCGACACCTTATTGTCAGGTACAGCAGATGCCGTATTCGGTTCAGGAAAAGCATTAAATTTTTGGGATGCCTGGAGTGGAACCTTGGCATTTTCAGGGCAAATATTTTTTGATTTTGCAGGATATTCAACTTGTGCTATCGGAATAGCATTAATGCTTGGTATTATTTTACCTGATAACTTTAGATATCCATATGCGTCATTAGGTTTTTCTGATCTATGGGACAGATGGCATATTTCCTTATCAAGCTGGTTAAGAGATTATCTATATATCCCATTAGGGGGTAACCGTCATGGTATTACCAGGATGTATATTGCTTTAATGCTTACTATGTTGCTAGGAGGTTTATGGCATGGTGCCGCCTGGACCTTTATAGTTTGGGGTGGTTTACATGGTTTCTATTTAATTTTGGAAAAATTACAAAAGCAATATCTCCCTTTTAAAATTACTGCATGGAACGGAATGTTTCTGGCATTTACAACATTTACCTGTGTAAATATTACCTGGGTGTTTTTTAGAGCGAGAGAGTTTGAAACTGCCTGGAATATGATAAAATCGATGTTATTCCTAAATTCCGGGGGTGAAAAAATCCTTGATTTATTTGATATTATTAAAGTGTTAACTGTTGTATCTATCTTATTTGTATGTCATTGGATCATGAGAAATACCTCAATGAAAGAAGTGTCTGAAAAGACTCCTGTGTGGGTATTAGGTGTGGCTTGGTCAATAATGATCATACTCATGTCAATAGCGCAAGGAAATAGTGAACAATTTATATATTTTCAGTTTTAAGAATAAAAACCGGATAGAA
>CAZJCZ010000215.1:0-3710 GCA_964544575.1 uncultured Flavobacteriaceae bacterium
AATAATACCGTAACCGCACTGAATTGTTTGGCTTTAACCTTGCCATTTTCTTTTAGTTCATTGGCGGTTTCTTCTGGTAGAATATTCAATAATAATTTTTCAGACCGGTCCTTTTCCTCTTCAATAATCTGTTTGGTCTTTTGTATGAATTTATTACGTCTGTATAGGCCCAATGCAAGGAGTAATATCAGTCCTGCAATAATAAACGAGATATACTTCACTATTTTTTGTCTCTTTTCATTTAATTCAAGAATCTCAGACTCTTTTTCTAACAAGCCTATTTGATCTTCCTTCTTTTCTAAATCAAAATCAAACTGTAAACCTCTGATCTTATCATTCGTTGCCAAATTAAATAAGGAGTCTTTCTGTGCTATATATTGGGTTTGATATTTAAATGCATTAGTAAAATCACCTTTTCCCTCATATACACTAGACATTCCTTCATAAATATCACGCAATTCAAATTCCGTATCTATTTCTTTGGCAAGTATTTCCGCTTCTAAATAAGTATTTAAAGCTGTATTTAAATTATAACTTTGATATACATTCCCTAACGCTATTAAAGCTTGCAACATTTGTAGTTTTTGGTTGGTTTCTTTGGCGGTTTGGTAAGCTAAATTTAAAAAATTAACTGCCTTTTCTTTATCACCCTTTTTTGATTCAATTTTACCTAACCCTCGAAGATTTTCTGAGTACATTGGTGTATTTTGAGTAATAGGAATTGCATCCGTATAGAATTTCAAAGCATCGTCGTACTTTCCTTGATTAAAAAAGATTTCACCTACTCCGAATAAATATGCTGTTGATAACCTGGGATTATTTAAGGTTGGAAGATATTGCTCAATTTGATCATAAAAAGTTAAGGCCTTGTCATAATCTCTCGGATTATCTCCATAGACTCCTCCAATATTAACAAGGGCTGTAGTAATACGAAGAGTGTCTTTTAATTTTTCTGATATACCTAAGGAACGTAAATAATATCCGATTGCCTTAGTATTACTTCCTTGGCTATAATAAATCGCGCCTAAATTATTAACCATATTGGCGATTCCCAGAGTATCTTTAATACTTTCAAAAGTTTTAAGAGATTCTGTCCAATTATCTAGAACCTGCATATAATTTCCCTGGTAATATTCGGCTAAGCCTATACTCTTTTGGGCATAGGCCTTTCCCTTCATATAACCCAATTGACCTGCTAATTCATTGGCCTGTTTTGAAAAGACCAGGGAACCTGCAATATCTTCATTATTCAAAACCTCTATGCTCAGGGCATTGAGGGTTTTGACCAAGCTAGTATCCTTTTTTGAAGATTCGACAATTTGTTTTAGGCTGTCAATTTTACTCGTTTGACCAAAGGTATGCAACGAGATCAAGCAAAACAGCCCTATTAAAATTCTTCTATTTAATATCTTCCAAATCATATAACTACCAAAAATCTAATTCTTAACAATATTATAGATCCTTACATCATTCTTGAGGATGATCCTTACTATATAAATACCTGCGGGGTAAGACCTCATGTCAATTTTAATCTCTTTTTTCTTCTTTTTTAATTTTTTATATTTATACAAATTGCCATACATATCATAAACAGATATATCACCTTTTTTAGATTTTTTATTCTCTATGGTTAAGATAGTATGCACCGGATTAGGGTACAGTTTAAATTTACCATCTTCTTCATAGTTGGTCTCATCATCGTCATCATCATCGTCATCATCATCATCGTCGTCATCATCATCGTCACATCGACCCAAACTGTCTCCATGATCTAAGTGCGCCTGTATTGCGTTTTCACTTACACAAATGGTATGGCCATTATGGCAAATATTTACTTTCCTGTTGCCGTTATGATCATCATCATCGTCGTCATCGTCGTCGTCATCACAATATTCAAACGGTTCAGTTATAGTTAATTTTGCATCTACTTCATATTCGATCAAATAGTTAAGCGGATCTGTTATTTTAATATTAAACACGCCAACATCACCTATTTCATATTCATGCCCGTTGGCATCGATAAACTTATAAGGGATGCCCTCAGAGAAAACTGTTTCTGCTGTTTCATCAAATACAAAACCGGTAATCTCGGCCTGAATAACAGAAAGATCAACAGGTTCGCCTTTATCAATACTGATATCACTTATACTGACGCTCAATGTTGCCGAGTTAATGGTAATTCTTCCGGCATCATAGAAATTATTGAAATTGGCTGCTATTGAATTTAGGAATCCACCTGGAAAATGATAATGGTCTTCACCGTTTGTTACTCCTAACCCAGTAATTAAATTCATAGAATAGAATTTAGAAATTGTGCGGTCTTCAGTATCAGTTGGCGCATCTTCGGCATCTATTAGTGCAAAAATTTGAGAATAATCTCTTTCGTCGTCATCTCCTCCTAATCCACTTGAATTAACTACTGCAGTAAATCTATTCTCAAGTGACATATCCACTAAATTACTCAACAAATCTTCACTATTCACGACGGCTGTAAATCTATTAAGTAAAGTATTGACAACAGCTGTAAAGCGATTCGTGGTGCCATTTTCAACTTCATCTAAATAATCTGTAAAATGCTCAACATCAAGATTTATTAGGTTCATCCCATTGACAACAGCTGTAAAGCGATTTTGAATAGTTCGATCTGTAGCTATCCAGCTACCTCCATTTAATAAATTCAGTATGTCATAATTATTTACGACCGCTGTAAATCTGTTGATCAATGCCAAAGTATTGTCTGGATAAAAATCAGTTTGATGTGCCGTTTCAATTGTTTGTAAAAAAGCAGCATTGTCAGAGATACCATTAGGGTTATACTCGTAGTTTAAATTGGTCACCACAGCCTCACCATAGGTATAGGTGGCATCTTCAGGTGTAATAAGCAGGTCTCTTTTTGTAATGGCTAGGATGCCATTAACAAAATTTACCTGGAATAATTCAAGCTGCTCGTCGGTCAAAGGGGTTTCAAATCCAGGCGTGATAATATAATTGTTAACATCCGGAAATGGAAAAACTGCAGGGCTTGTAAATACTATTGGTGGCAGCCCAAGGGATTCAAAGGTTACTCCATCTTCAAGGCCTTCTACAGAAAAACTCATTTCTACATCATCGCCAAACAGCACATCCACATCATCTGCTTTTACATTAAGGGCAATTTTACCATCAAAAAAGAAGATTGGGTCAGAATCGCCTCCGTCAGTACCTCCGGGGCTAATGCCAGTTGTGGTTACTATTAATGGAGGATTACCAACAAAGGGCTCTATGTTTGCAGTAATTTCAGTATCACTAACAAGTACGGCTTCAATTTCAACTCCATTAAATAAAACCTTGAAAGCGGGTACATCTTCGCCTCCGACACTTACGGTTTCTGACTCCGGAAAGAACTTCCCAACAATAGTAACTTCAAAGGAATCAGCACTTGGCACCTTCCCTTCTTCAGGTACTAGCTGTATTAGCTTGGCAGTTTGTGTTGCTATTTGTTTAAATGCATTATTCGCATCAATTAAACCTGCACCGGCCAATTCAACCTGCCCGAATAATACTGCCGTTTGTTTAAATAGATCTAAATCAGGAATAGGAAGGCCATCAGGATACCAGGAAGCCTTAGCAGCTTGTAATAAGGCCATAGCTCCGGCTACATGCGGAGCAGCGGCTGAAGTTCCGAAAAAATTAGTAAAACCATCATCATCGATATCTTGCCCAATTGAATT
>CAZJCZ010000216.1:0-3699 GCA_964544575.1 uncultured Flavobacteriaceae bacterium
CGAAGAATTCAGTTTCGACCTTAAAATTGACATATCATCAGATACTTTTCTATCTAATATTTTAGCATAATGCTGTGTAGTTTTTAAGGACTTATGTCCTAACATTTTACTTACTGATTCTATTGGAACTCCATTTGTAAGAGTGATAGTCGTGGCAAACGTATGTCGTGCTAAGTGAAATGTTAGATTTTTTGAAATACCGCATAAATCGGCTATCTCCTTAAGATAAGCATTCATTTTTTGGTTACTTAATACAGGAAGGAGCCTTTCTCCATTGACAATATCTCTATGCTCTTTATATTTCTCTATTATAGCCTCAGCAGTTGGGAGAATAGGTATATTACTTCTTGTATCAGTCTTGGCTCTTTTTGTTTTAATCCATCGTTCTCCATCAATACCAATTACAACATCATCTTTAGAAAGTTTTTCTACATCTACATAAGCTAGTCCTGTATAACAACAAAAAATAAAAATGTCTTTGACCTGGTCAAGTCGCCTTGTATGTACTTCTTTTTTAATCATTATTTGAACTTCTTTTTTAGAAAGAAACTCCCGTTCGACTTCTTTCAGACGAATTTTATAATTCAAGAAAGGGTCGTTATCTATCCAATTATTCGCCAAAGCAATTCTCACAATCTTCTTAAGATTCTTTATATACTTCATTGCAGAGTTCTGATTACAATTATACTTACTCTTTAAATAAAATTCAAAACTTGTAATGAATTGGTGATCTACTTCCCTTAAAGGAATATCATCAACATTATATTGTGATTTCAAAAAACTTTTAATATGCCTTAGCGCAGTTTCATATCGCTTCAGAGTGCCTAGGGCAAATTCTCTACCCACCAACTCCTTAAGTTGACTATTATGATCATCAAAAATTCCAACAAGCATAACTTTCATTTCTCCAATCCCCAGATAAGAATTTTTTAAGGCTCTAGCGGTTATATCTTTATTTTTATCAACCAGCTCGCGATGATGGTCATAGATTTTACTCTTAATGATATCCATCAATTGATTCAGGCTTTTTGCCGCATGGTTTGAACCTTTCACTTTACCTGCTTGTGTGTTCCATTGATCTATATCAACTTTCCGTTGAATACTTAATTCACTTCGTTTTCCACCAACAGTAATTCTCATATAGATAGGTACCTTGCCTTCTTTATCAACATCATTTCTCTTAGGATAAAACAGGATTGAAAATGTATTTTGCATAGGTGAGTACTTTTTTTACTCCCTAAATGTACAAAAAATAAATTAATTGAATTGAAGTATTTATTTTTAACATTCTTAAAAACAATATGTTATAATAAAATAGGTGAGTAATTGTCAATAAAAATTTACTCACCTAATTACTCACCTAAAACATGAATATAATTGAATTTAAGTGAGTATAAATAAAATTAAAATCCCTATAAACATTTAATTTATAGGGATTTAGGTGGTTTTGATATAATTTCAGTGGACCCAGAAGGGCTCGAACCTTCGACCCCCTGATTATGAGTCAGGTGCTCTAACCAGCTGAGCTATGGGTCCAAATTTGGAGTGCAATATTACTATTTTATTCTATGATGTGCAACTGTTTTTTGAATAAAAGCCTTATAAATACTAAAGATTACTGAACTTTTGTTTTAAGTAAACTTTTTGTAAAACTCTCTCTAAAACTAAACGTATAATTCGATCTGTCACAACATCTAACTGTCTTTCTTTTAAAGATGCTAATTTGTTTTCGGGTATATCTAAAACATACATTAATTGATTAAACTTTTGATAATCTTTGACAATCATATTTTGAAATAGCATTGTCAAATCTTTCATCAATTTGTTAGGTTTACAATTTAGTGACAAATTAAAATCAATTCCAGAAAGTGAAAAATCTTTATTTAGTTGTGCGATAAGATCATTATAAAGCTTTACAGTTATTTGCTTATCAATTAAATTAATATGTGCTTCTAACATTTATTAAACTGTTCTTTGCATTAATTGATCAGCGAAATTTATCAATACATTCTTTTTATTCTCATGCAGAGAAAGATTATGAACATTCTTTTGTGCTCTAAAAGTATATTTTTTTATTTCTTCCTCCATTAATTTTGGCATTTCATATTTTCTAAATAGTTCAATTACCGAATTAATCTTTTTTTCAGAGAATTCTTCAATAGCATACATATTTAACAATTCTACCTTATCCTTAGCATTGGCTAATTCCAGGGTTTTTAAAAACAGAAATGTTTTTTTATTTTCAACTATATCACCGGCTTTTCGCTTACCAAAATCATCTTCACCAAAAACATCTAAATAATCATCTTGTAATTGAAATGCAATCCCCAAGTTAATACCATAATCATAAATATTATCAAGATTATCCTTGTCAGTTAAGCCTATAATTGCTCCTATTTTTAACGAAGCTGCAACTAATACTGCCGTTTTTAAAGTTATCATTTTTATATATTCTTCAATAGAAATATTAACTCTTGTTTCAAAGTCAATGTCATATTGTTGCCCTTCACAGACCTCTAGTGCAGTTTGATTAAATAATGAGATCAACCGTTTAAATTGATCACCTTTATATGACTCAAGAAGTTGATTTGATAATACTAACATGGCATCTCCAGATAAAATACCCGTGTTTAAGTTCCATTTTTCATGAACCGTTTTTTTTCCCCTTCTAAGGGAAGCATCGTCCATAATATCATCGTGTACAAGAGAAAAATTATGGAACATTTCAATAGCTAAAGCTGCATCAAGCGCTTCTAGCCTATCACCCCCAAATAAATCGCAACTTAATAATGTTAAGATCGGTCTTAAGCGCTTCCCTCCTAAGTTTAGTATATAAGTTATCGGGGTATATAAATTTTTAGGCTCTTTAATTCTAACTCTTTTATTAAGATGTTCTAAAAATAAAGCTTTGTATTCCTTAATTTCCAAATCAAAAGTTTTTGTAAAAATAAGATATAAAATTGAAATTTAAACTAAGTTTTAACGCAATCAAAATAGAAATGTTAAATAATTGTAAAACTTAGGAAACTATTTTTGTTTTTAAAGTTTCCTTCATATATTTGCCGCCGATATGAAGGAAAAAATCATAATAAAATCGACAGAAATGTTTCTCACACTCGGATTTAAAAGTGTGACGATGGACGATATTGCTTCAGAAATGGGAATTTCTAAAAAGACAATTTATGTATATTTTCCTAATAAAACCAAACTTGTAGAAAGTGTCACCATGCACATGTTTAATACTATTGCTTGTGGAGTTGAAGAGGTATGTACACTTAAAAAGAATCCTATTGAAGAAATCTATGATATTAAAAACCTGATTAGAGACCATTTAAAAGGTGAAAAAACATCGCCTCAACATCAACTTCAAAAATATTATCCAAAAATTTTTGAATCATTAAAGGAAAAACAATTTAAGATCATGAATGAATGTGTTACTGATAATTTAACACGAGGAATTGAATCGGGTATTTATAGGTCAAATTTGAATATTGAATTTATTGCGAGAATATACTTCAATAATATGGTAGGCTTAAAAGACCCTAAATTATTTCCATTAAAACATTTTTCAATGAATGAACTTTTGGAAAACTTTTTAGAATACCATATAAGAGGTATTTGCACAGAAAAGGGCAACAAAATATTAAACAAAATAATAAAGACGAATCAATCATAAACCAATGAAAAAACGAATATTAA
>CAZJCZ010000217.1:0-3615 GCA_964544575.1 uncultured Flavobacteriaceae bacterium
TAAAAATAACGAGGGGCACGCCCACCAAAACTTGAGGCATTGATCAACACCGATTTGGCGTAATGGGTATCAATAAGGTTATTAATACCAAAGTCTAAACCAATAGAGAGCGTATGGGAAAGTTGTTTTTTATACCCCATTCTGGTGTTGAGTATATTATAGGATTCGCTGGAGAGGGTATTGGCACCCCCAAAATAGTATAAATATAAAAGATTATCTTTAAAAGACTAATTAATCCTATGGACAAGGTTTTTGTAGATAATCTACAGAACATAGTAATAAGTCATATTGCCGATGAAAATTTTGGTGCTAGCCACCTTGCCTCGCTTTTAGGCTTAAGTAAATCTCAAACATTAAGAAAGGTTAAAGCGGCTACAGGCAAATCAGTGAATCAATATATTAGCGAAGTTAAATTAGCAAAAGCTGCTGAATTAATTAAAGAAACTAATTTTACATCTGCTGAAATTGCTTATAAAGTGGGATTTAGTAGTCCGTCTTATTTTAATAAAACATTTCGTAAACGGTATGGAGTACCTCCTGGAGGATATAAAACACAGGAATCTACACAAAAAGAAAATGGTTTTATAGAAGACTCTATTGTAGATAATAATGCAACTCCAATTTATAAAAAATCAACTAAGCAAAGTTTAATTATCATTAGTTCCATACTAGTTTTACTATTGGCGACGACGGCATATTATTTTTATCAAAACCCTAAAAATAAAATTGCTTCTGAAGTTTCTGAAATTAAAGCAAATGATAAATCTATAGCGATACTCCCATTTAAAAATTTGAGCAGTAATAAAGAAAATCAATATTTTGCTGATGGTATCATGGAAGTGATTTTAAACCATCTTACGAGTATTCAGGAACTAAAAGTAATTTCTAGAACCTCAATGGAGCAATATCGTGAGACTACAAAAACGATTCCTGAGATTGCAAAAGAGTTAGGCGTATCTTATATTTTAGAAGGGAGTGTTCAGAAAAATGAGAATGAAATTAAAATTATTGCGCAGTTAATAGACGCTAAAAATGATAAACATTTATGGTCTACTGATATAAAAAAAGAATATAAAGACATTTTTGAGTTACAGAGTACTATTGCTGAACAAATTTCGAAAGAATTAAATACTGAGCTTTCTGATGCAGAACGAAATCAAATTGAAAAAAAACCAACGAATAATCTAGAGGCATATAATTTATACCTAAAAGGAGTTCATTTACAACGCAATGGTTCAGCAAATAAAAGTGTACCATATTTTGAACAGGCAATAGAAAAAGACCCTGAGTTTGCATTTGCGTATTTAGAATTAGCAGTTGCACATTTAATTTTAATGGGCTCGGGCTTTATTTCCCCTGATAAAAACATAAAACAGATTAAAGAACTAGCTAAAAAAGCTATTGCCTTAGATAATAGCATTGGACAACCTCATCAAGTTCTTGCAACAGTACTGTATCGGTATGATTGGAATTGGAAAGCTGCAGAAAAAGAATTTTTAATTGCACTTAAATTAGATCCAAAAAATTCTTTCGCACACTTTTCGTATTCTAGTTTTCTAAATTTTACTGGTCGTATTGAGGAATCACGAGAACATATAAATAAAGCGATGTTACTTAATCCTGTTTTCCCCGGTAATTATCTAGTTAGTGCGAAATTTTATTATTATTCTGGTGATTATAAAAAAGCACTTTCTGAAAACAAGAAAGGATTAGACGTGATGATTAAATCTACTGGGACCAATTCGTTAAATATTAAAATTTACATTGCTCAAAAACAATATGATAAGGCCATCATTGAACTGCAAAAAATGAAGAATGAGAATGAGGCTAATGAAATAGATACTATATACAAACAATTTGGTATAAAAGGTGTTTATAATTGGCGTATTAATAAGATGAATTCTAATAGCGAAAATCACAATACACCTTACCATTTAGCTCAAAATTATGCATTTATTGGAGAGCATGAGAAAGCTCTAGAACAACTAGAAAAATCTTTTGAAATGAGAGTTCCATGGCTGCCTGATATCAATAGAGATCCTGCTTTCAAAAACCTTAGATCGGAGCCTAGATTTAGGGAGATTGTTAAAAAAATGGGTTTAGATGATTATATAAATCAGCTATAGCCACTTGATGTGATGCTAGTAATCATTAGATCAAGTGAGACCCTTTTTCTTTATAGGTTAGTGTCGTGTCAAGGCTACTTTAGCCAGTCTCCCGAAATGGCGGGATTCCTTTTCATCTGTCCATCGTTAAAAAATATTTCCGTAACTAGGCTATGTAAAGATTTTTTGCCTTGACCAGATAAAAAATAACGGCGACTTAACCGACACAATAGCCTTGACATGACACTAGATTTTTTTTGAAATAAAGGGATTCTCTTTTTTAGCCTTTTAAATAAGTATACAGTCATTTAAACTCCTAAATGATTGAAAATTACAATAGTGTGTTCTTAAAGCACAAGAATTTTCATCTTAAATACAAGAACTAACATCAAATTTACAATAATCAAAAGTCCATTAAGTCTTAGTTTTGAGTAACTAGTTTGAAGTTATCTATAGCAGCTTAATCAGGTAATAAAATAGCACCAAAACTAGTTGATAGATCCAGCATTAATGAAAACACACCGGTTATTTTTCATTGATGAAAAATCGTCGATTTCTTGTACACATTTTGATGAGTAAAATCACATTCCCCTACTAATATATTATTAACTATAAATATCATTATTATGAAAAAAACAGTTAAATTTTTATCGCTGGTAATTATTATGGTTTTATTCTCTTGTAGTAGCGAACCAATAATAGAAAGTGAAACGTCATTACAATCGGTTGCAAGTAAAGCTGCGGCTAATAAATCTAAAGTAGTTGTTTTAGAAAAACCAGGAGGTTTCCCAAATGGTGAATTTTTAGTAATCGACGGAGCTTCATCAACCATCCATCGAAATAAAAATGGGATTACAGTAAATTTTAATACTAATGGGTTAATACCAGGAAATGCATATACTATGTGGTTTGTAGTCTTTAATGTCCCTGGGACTCCTCCTGGCCCACCTACTCAATCTTCTTATGGTGCTGGTCATATTGTAGGTGGAAGTGGGAATGGTAATTTTTCTGGACATTTAAATACAGGACCAGGTTTTGATAAACCGCTAACCGCTGAAATTCATGTGGTAATACGTTCTCATGGTCAAGCTGTACCAGGAATGATACCTGACCAAATACACACTTTTGAAGGTGGTTGTAATCCTGATTTAACTTTCCCTGAAGGACCTGGACGAATATGGCCAGATTCTGATGAAGTAGGGTATTGTGCTAATGTACAACTTGCAATACATCCTGAAAAATAGAATAAAATTATAGCGTACAAATCATCAAGATAAGTATTATCTAAGTTCAAGTTATAAGTGCAACATGCATATTTAAAATACTGCGGGCTAGCCCGCAGTATTTTAGGTTCAATATTTATATTGTTCTTGCATGAAAAAATGGAAACTAATAGTTTCCATTTTTTAATACTATCAATTATTTTTGGGTTGGTCTTAATGAATGCTAACAAATGGATATAGTTATTAACTATAGCTATCTTATAATACTAAGTTAATCAATATTACAC
>CAZJCZ010000218.1:0-3595 GCA_964544575.1 uncultured Flavobacteriaceae bacterium
CATACTACTACAGCGTTTATGGGCGCGCATATGTTTCATAAAGAATATAAGGATAAAAGTCCATTTTACAGCATAGCGGCCTATACTTTGGCCACTGTGACCGGTGTATTTAGACAGCTTAATAACAGGCATTGGGTTTCAGATGTGTTTGCGGGCGCCGGTCTTGGAATTGGAGTCACCGAATTCTCGTATTTTATGAATGACCGTTGGTGGAAAGAAAACGGAATTAACGATGTAGAAATATTAGAACGGACTATTAATGAGTCAAAACCATCATTCCTTGGAGTTAAAGTGGGCTATGCTAGTTTGGTAGAACAATCAGATGATCGGGGATTATCATCTCAAGACGGATTTAGAATTTCTACTGAAGGCGCGTATTTTCTAACTAAAAATTTTGGTATAGGAGGCGAAATAGGGTTTCAAAGTTTTCCTATTACAATAGATGCACCACTTCAACAAGAATTTAATGCCTTGGGATATGAATTATTACCCGAAGCTACTGGTAATAGAATGTATTACGGTGGCGTCTATTATCAAATTCCTTTTGGAAAGAATACCATAGGAACCAAATTACTTGCAGGTGCGATTTCTGGGCCTAATACCAAATTATATTTACGAGAATTAGATCAATCCTCTGAAGAACCTATGGATGAAATTATTTATGCTGATTTTGAACCTAAAAGCTCTTTTAGCTATGCAACGGGTATTTATTATAAACGTGTGTTAAGTAAAAACTTATCAATAGGTCTATATGTAGATTATAATATAGGAGATTTAGAATATTCGGTTGTTGAGTTGGATCAACTTATTAATGGTGTACCTACGTATTTAGCAGCAGTGCCTTTGAAAATTAATTATGATTCATATGCTATCGGTACGAATCTTAATATCATGCTTTGGTAATTAAATTCTAATATTTTTTTGTGTAAAAACTAGTTTAACGAGTTTAAGTTGGTTACTAACCCGAAAAAAATACATTGCCGCAATTTTTCTAAATTATGAGCTGTCTATAATGCTCTTTTGGTAATTGTTGTATTCTTTAGTCAATACTATACTTCAATTCAACAACACCAGATGAATAGTTTTTAGATGAAACAAGGTTTAATTTAGTTTCTTTAGGGATATTTTCAAATAACCCAATACCATCTTAAATTAGTATTGGCATAACATGTAAATGAATAGCATCCATTAACTGCGCATTTAGAAGCATGGTATTAATTTGTCCGCCACCAATCAACCAAATGTTCTTGCCTTTTCCTTCCTTTAGGTTTCTTATAAAGTCTATAGGATTTTGACTAATAAAATCAACATCTTTATTGTCTACAAGGTCTTGTTTTCTGGTTACAACATAATTTTTTTAATCTATAACTTTGGAGTAATATCTTTGATGTCCTGCTCTTTTTTATCATCAAGATTAACATGAATAATCTTATTACCAATTTCAGAAAAGTCAATTTTCTTTATATCCAAGATTCTTACCCTTCTGTTATGTTGCGTATGATAGTTTAAGGTTAAGTCTGTAAGATTCCATGCAGTTGTCCAAATCGTAGAACTTCTCATTAGATCATCCGAAACGCTTTCTCCTGCGCCTTCAGCTGCTCCTGGGCCTTGTGGTAAATTAAAATTATCCAGAATTCTAAATAGTTCATATATACCTTCCTTGGCAGTAGGTAAATCACGTGCAGTTTGTGTCCAGGCTGCCGCTCTAATGAATCTTGAAGGTGGCGTATTATCGCCTGGTAATCCTAACATTCCTGTTCCTGCGCCAATTTGCTTAATTTCAACTCCGCTAATTTCTTTCGTTGGGAACGAGTATGGAGAAAGATTTACGTAATTACTTAAATTGGTCATATGCCAATCGTAGTTCGGAGAATTTGTGATCACACCAATTGGCGCATCGTGTATTTTCAATTCTGAATTTGTGTATTCAATAAAATCCAAGCTTATAAGTATAAAGGATGACGGCGCTATATGGTTAAATCAACATTATTTCAGCTATGCCATTGGCCTTAGAATGGTAAACGACAAACAATGGTCTTAATTATTTAGATTTTGTCGTAGAAAAATAATGATAAGCTTGAACAATGGCATTGGAAATCCTGATCTTGATTTTACTTTAGAGCTAGGGTATGGCTACAGCTTTTAATAATGTCGGATTTTTTTTGGAATTTATTCAATCGCAATTAAAAACACTAGATTTAAAATAATGATATTTTTTCCTACGGTATTTTTTTTTAACTTAAGCGCTTGAAATTTATTCTCTTGCCGATCTGATCAATGCCGATTTCGATTTTTCACCTAGTAATAAAGATGATAGCCTAAAGCTACCCGCATTCAGATACGGCATTACCTTAGGCTATTCATTTTAGTGATTGAGGTTTTGATTAATTGGGATTACCCCAATTAAAACTGGGGTTGCTTACTTAGTTCAGTGAAGAACCTCTAATACATTATAAATTAAAATTTGAAATCTAAAGAATACATTGCGTTAGCCCTTAAGCCATTACGGGCAAGTGCAAAAATTATAAATAGTGTCAGTATTGTGGTATTGGTCTTATGTATGTTTAGTATTCAAAAAGTACAATGTCAATCACTTGCTAAGCCAGCACCTGGATACGAAAATACCTTTGGGGCCGCTACAAGTACAGGGTTTTTTTTTAATAAGGATGCCTATTTCTGGGGATTAGGTGTAGATTATTCCAGACTGCTTACTGATAAATGGGTCATAAATATTAGCATGGCATATGATCAGGAAATTTCAAAATCAGAAACAAATGATACTGCTATAGTTAATACATTAACCCCAAGTTTGGCATTCGGTTATGTTTTTACGTCAAAATTTGTAATGGGTTTAGGCGCAGGAAAAGGGCTCTTTGATGATGATAACGCTGCGGGAAATTTGAAATTCAATAAAAATGGCGGTTGGACCGTTGGATTAATTGGTGTTTATACCTTGTTTCAAAAAGGCCGTCATGGCTTTGATGTCTCGGCTGGTATTGAACAGGGCATTGGAAATCCTGATCTTGATTTTACTTTAGAGCTAGGGTATGGCTACAGCTTTTAATAGTGTCGGATTTTTTTTCGGAATTTATTAAATCGCAATTAAAAACACAGATTAAAAATAATGATATTTAAATTCAATCAAGAACAATTGAGCATTGGCAGTCAATTCATGAATTTTGACTTAAGAAGATAGGTCGCCAACCATTATGGTGCTATTGAACAAATATTAAAAAAACGTTTAAAAGCTTATACAAATGGGAGATAGTAAGTACATAGTATCACCAATTAATTCCTTTGATTTTCAGTAGCTTTTTAACTATCTTCGAAAAAAAATTATTCCAATTAAAACACAGAAAACTATGAAAAGAACAGTATTTATTTTCTTTGTTTTATTTGCATTTGTTGCCTGTAAAGATAATGTAGACACAAAAGAAACACTTGAAAATACTGCTGTAAATACAGTTGACCCCTTACCCTCTTGGAATGAAAGTAACACAAAAACAGCTATTTTGGATTATGTAGCAGCTGTTACAAAAGATGGCGAGACCTTTATACCAATTTCAGAACGTATCGCTGTATTTGACAACGATGG
>CAZJCZ010000219.1:0-3592 GCA_964544575.1 uncultured Flavobacteriaceae bacterium
CTATCATTAATTCTGCAAAATTAACCTCGGCTTCGGTCCCCATTGTAAATGCCGTTCCTCTTTGCAACTGATCGGTAACAGCTTCTACTATAGCAGGATGTGAATGTCCATGTATTAAAGATGCCATATTATTTGCAAAATCAATGCGCTCAACACCTTCGATATCCGTTATATAACTTCCTTTGGCTGTAGCAACGTAATAGGGATGTGGATCTTTGTATATGGTGTTCCGGCTAACACCACCTGTAAGAACATTACAGGCGCGTTTATAAATGATCTTGTTTGTTTTGCTCTTTTGCTCTAAAATTTGTGAGTTCATAAATTATAGATTTAAACTTGGGTTTGTGCATATTGATTCAATTTTGCTCCTGTTTGTTTTTGCAGGTAGTTAAAATCTACATTGGGTGCCATTTCTCTAACAAACAATCCTTCTTTTTTGACGTCGATGACGGCAAAGTTGGTATAGATGCGTTCTACAACTTGTTTTCCTGTGAGAGGGAAAGTACACTTTTCAATAATTTTGGGATCACCATGTTTGGTAACGTGTTGCGTGATCACAAAAATTCTTTTAACCCCTGCAACTAAATCCATGGCCCCTCCTACTGCTGGAATTGCATCTTTTGCACCAGTTGACCAATTAGCCAGATCTCCTTGTTCAGAAACCTGCATTGCTCCAAGAACACACACATCAATGTGCCCTCCTCTAATCATGGTAAAGCTGTCTGCATGATGGAAATAAGCTGCTCCGGGTACGGCAGTAATATATTTTTTACCTGCATTCACAAGCTCACGGTCTTTCTTTTCATTTTCAGGAACCTTGCCCATTCCGAGTAATCCGTTTTCAGTCTGATAGATGAGTTCTCTTCCTTCGGGAACAAAGTCAGCTACCAGTTCGGGAATACCTATTCCCAGGTTAACATATGATCCATCTGGGATGTCTAATGCCACTTTTTGCGCCATCTCATTACGATCCCAACCAATTTTTTTGTCTGTATCTATCATGGGTAACTCATTTCTTCTTCTACCAATTGTGATTCATCGACAGGGTTATTAATTTCAATCACTTTCTGAACAAATATTCCAGGAGTGACCACTGTTTCCGGATCAATTCGTCCTGCCTCAACGATTTTTTTGGCTTGCACAATGGCAACCTTTGATGCAGTACACATTATAGGCCCAAAGTTTCGTGCAGTGGCATGGTAAAGAAGATTTCCATATCTGTCTGCAGTTTCTGCTTTAACCAATGCAAAGTCAGCTTTTATACCATATTCCAATACATATTCCTGTCCTTTAAAAACTCTTGACTCTTTGCCTTCAGCAAGAGGTGTATTGACTGAAGCTGGAGTGTAAAAAGCAGGAATACCAGCTCCACCAGCTCTTATTCTTTCAGCAAGGGTTCCTTGAGGTACTAACTCAAGCTCAATTTCCCCGGCATGGTACAATTCGGGAAAAACCTTGGAATTTGCTGTTCTCGGAAACGAACAAATTGTTTTAGCAACTTGTTTGTTTTCAATAAGTGCAGCTAATCCAACATGACCACTACCCGTATTATTACTAATAACTGTTAGGTTTTTTACTCCGTGATCGATTAAGGCATGGATTAATTCAATAGGACTTCCTGCCTCACCGAATCCTCCAATCATAACAGTTGCACCATCAAATATGTCAGCTACCGCTTCGGATAAGGAATTTATTTGTTTATTAATCATTTTTTTTAACTTGATTCAGTTTCGTCAAGACGGTTTTACTTATTACATAGTTATTTTATGAGTTTGTTTACTCACGCTACTCGTCGATTTCATGGACTCGGTAAATAAACCTGCTTCATCATAAATTACCCTATCCTCGTATCCACTAAACCAAATAGCTTCTGGGTTCCTTCTCACAATAGCTACTTGTCCTTTGTTCGAGGCATCTGCTGCACCGCGTAACAATTTAAAGATTACCACACCATTTTCAGTTCCAGGGACACCTTGCATTGGCCCATTGGTTACGGCAACCACTTCTGTTTTACCTAGATAATGTGTAATTGATAATCTGGCACTTGCTTCAACTCCTGATAATCCTTTTTGAGAATCATTTAATAAATTCCAAGCATCTTCTATTGTAAGATTAAATGCTTTGTGACCAATAATATCACGCCCGCAGAAAAAATAATGATTATTGACACGGTTACGCTTCAGTTCACGTTGCATGATTCTTAAGGCATCAGGATCATTGTTAATGCCTTTAATGAATGGAGCCTGATTTTCAATTATTACATATTTTCGGTCTGCCAATTCTTTAAGAGCACGCTTAGTACTTTCTATCCATACTAACCCGCCTTCAGGGTCTTCAATGTAATTCCCTTTTATATCCTTTTGCAAAAACTCATCAGGGTGATTAAAATGTATCATCATCCTTAATTGTACTTCAGGATAAGCAGCATGCCAGTTATCCAGCATGTTAAAGAAAGTTTGATCAAATCTATCTGGATAAAAAGCCAATTCTTTAGTTCCTACACGTATACTTTCAATACCAGCATCAGCAAGAGCTGAAAACCATTCTGCCAGGTTTTTATTGGAAAGAACCATTGGATCACCTCCCGACATTAAAATTTCTCTTAATTTTTCACGATTCGTTTCAGGGTGTTTTCCACCATTTTCGACCACCATTCTATTGTGTTCCAAAATATAATTAACCAGTTCAGGTATTTTTGCCAAACCCTTTGAAGCAACTGTACCATCTTCTCTAAGAATTTCCTTTTTTGCAATTAACTCTTCCCTGTAACAAAATCGACAATGCGCCGAACACGTATTGACCACATATATCAGTCCCAATTCATATTTATGAATCAGGCCTTCTAATGGACTATAATCCATCTGATTACCAGGATCTGGAGCACCTTCAAGATCATATGTTTCTTTAGGGCTGGCTTTAACCAAGGTCTGTATCGCTTTACTGTTTTTAGCAATTTGATAATAATGATTGGTAATCTTTACAGGCATACGTGCTTCGACATCTTGTGCTGTGTCTTTTAGATCAGTTAATACCTGCAACTCTTCTGTTGAATAGAATCCTTGCATTTCTTCTGGCACCTTGTTGTCTATAAACCTCCTGAGACCCATTACAATCTCACGATTGTATTTTGCATTTTCAACTTTGTCCAAAAAAGTCTGTGCCTTTTTTGTTGGTTGATATTTATCTAGAGCTGGCATAGTAATTGTTTTATTTGTTTTATGAATATTAATTTTTTGTAAATTCTCTTTTTCTATAATACCACTAGCATAATTATTGAGTTTATAATTAACTTGTCATTAATTATTGTTTGGGGTTATTATCCATAGCATTTCTGCGTCTATTCCACTTATATTTTTAAACAGATGAGATTGTTTAGAATTAAAATAAAATCCGTCCCCATCATTCAATTCATACTTTTGGTTATCAACTATTGCTTCAATTTTTCCTTTTAGTACATAGCAAAACTCCTGACCTGGATAATTACTGGTCATGATCCCTTTGGAATTAGATTTTTTAGTAAACTGAATGATGTATGGTTCAATTTGTTTTGAAGGATCATGATAGGACAACATATGTAAGCTGGTGCCTTTCT
>CAZJCZ010000220.1:0-3579 GCA_964544575.1 uncultured Flavobacteriaceae bacterium
TCATTACAACACTTCCTGAAGCATCATCTAAAAGAGGTGCCCCTAAGGCCGATGTAATCGCTGCTTCTGCAAAGTCATCACCGTCAGCTCCTAATGCACGCATACCTATTCTTAACTTTAAGGTATTTGCCAACCTTTTCCATTGTTGTAAATCACCACCACAGTAAATGTCATTTGAACCAACATCATCTACACCAATACCTGTACGTTCGGTATCACCGATAGTTGCCATCGCTGCATCCAGATCGGCAATTATTCCCTTATATATATCCTTTTGTGTATCATATTTAGGGGTTAAAATACCCTCAACACCGGCCTCGCTAAAAGGAACCATGCCAAACGTGTCTGTGTATAATTGAAAATATAGCCCTTTCATAATTAATGACATGGCGTACATGTACTGATTTTCAAATTCAGCTCCAGTCACAGTTAGATCTCCAAATGATTTTATCTTCCCAAAATGACCTGATAACCATCCATAAGTTGCATCAGTATATCCACCATTATAACTATAACTAAGACCGTCAGACCACCAGGATCCAGTATGCCCGAAAGTAGCATGTCCTGCAAATCTGTCAGAATGTATCAATTGTGCTCTCCAATAAGGAAAACGATCTGCTGCATAAAGGCGAATTTGTGAATCTGTTAAAAAGAACTTTGCACTTACCTCATCTGATGTAAACCCAGATTGGTTCGTGTTTATTTCATCAAAGTCACCTGTACATGATGTTGCCACTATACACAAAAGTGAAAAAACAATTAATTTAATATATTTCATAATAATAATTTTTAAAAGTTAACATTTAAACTCAAACCATAACTCTTAGTCGTTGGTAGTGCATAAAATAGAACACCTTGACTAAAATTAGAAGCAGAATAACTTGATTCTGGATCAAAGTTATCAGCTTTTTTATACAAAAAGAATAAATTCCTTCCAGTTGCACTTATAGATAAATTTTGCACAAAACTGTTTTTTATTAGATCTTTAGGTAAATTGTACGTCAAACTTACTTCTCTTAATCTAATATTCGTTTGATCAAAAACATATTCTGAACCTATACTACTTACGGCTCCCCAGTAATCTTGGGCACTTATATTAGTTGTGTTTTGAGTAAAGCCTCCATTTCCATCATCAATAACGCCATCTACAACTACTCCGGTTTCTCTAAATTCTAAAGACCTTAGAGATGCGCCACTGGCATCTAAGGCCGCATCAGTGAATGAAAATACATCACCACCAAATCTAAAGTCGATCAAAGCATTTAATCGAAAATCTTTATAGCGGATAGTATTTGTAAACCCACCAGTATAATCTGGCTGATAATTTCCAAACTCTTCACGTTCTGAAGTTGCTTGTGGTCTACCTTCTGCGGTAAGCAATAATTGACCTGCATCATTTCTTAACCAAGTGGTTGTGTAAATATCTCCATAACCTCCACCAACTTCAGCTCTAACATCAACAATTCCTCCGTTGCTTGAACTGAAAGTAAAATTATCTTGACCATCAATTAAGCTAACCAATTTATTTTCGTTCTTAGCAATATTAAATGAAACATCCCATCTAAAGTCATCTGTATAAAAAGGAGATCCCCCAATTAATAGTTCAAAACCTTTATTAGAAATTTCACCTACATTTTCTCTAAAAGCTGAATAACCAGTCCCCGGGTCAACAGGCACATCAAATATCAGATCTTTAGACGAAATATCATAATATGAAAAATCTGCAAATAATCTATTTTTAAACGCTTTGATTTCAAAACCAATATCAGTAGAGGTTACATCTTCAGGCCGAAGAGCTTCACTAAATTTAATACTAGGCCTGCTAACCTGAATATTACCTAGATAACCATTCCCAGCTACAGAAAACAGGTTCACTATTTGTTGAGGGCTAGTATCGTTACCTACATTGGCGCGGCTAACTCTCAATTTTAAAAGATCAATATTAGAATCTTCTAATTCAAATACCTTATTTAACAATACACTTAAACTTGCCGAGCTGTAAAAATATGACCTGTCAGCAGCAGCTAAAGCAGAAGACCAGTCATTTCTTGCGGTCAAATCTAAATACAACATATCATTATATGCCAAAGAAGCTTGTCCGTACACAGAATTAACTTTCTTTTCTATTAAATCAGATTGAGACGCTTCAATTTGTTCTCCGTCTGTATTACTTAAGAAATATTTTCCCGGAATTTTAAAATCATAACCTCTACTGCTACTCCTTATAAAAGAACGATGTAGTGCATTTCCACCAACATTAGCAGTTAAGTTAAATTTTTCATTTATATCCTTATTAAACATTAATAAGAAATCATAGTTGGACTCAATGATCTCACTCTGTCCAAAACTAATTCTTCCACGCGGGAAAAAATGATGTCCTGTGGCAGTATATCCAGAAGCATCTTGGTTTGTAGCATCTGTACCTACTCTTGCAAAAGCAGTTAACCAATCTGTAAATTCATATTGTAGTTTGGCAAAACCAGAAATTCTTGAACGTTTGTCTTCATTATTATCATTATATGAAATCCAATATGGGTTTCCAGTTCCAGATCGTGGAGCTATAACACCATAAATATTGTCAGGGTCAATAGGGTTATTTATATCTTGATATACCCTCAAATCTGCAAGACTAATATTTCTTGGCATACCCCATAAATAGGCTGCAAGACCTTCAGTACCTTGATTTGGTCTGTTTTTTGCATTCTGAACAAAATAAGTAACTTTAGCATCTAAAGATAATTTATCAGATAATTGTGCAAAGCCCCTTAAATTAAAATTATTTCTTTTTACTTCAGAATTAGGTAAAATAGAGCCTATATCAGAATTTGTATATGAGAAACGCACTGAAGAATTTTCATTGCTATTACTTAAGGCAATAGTGTTTATTAAGCTTGTACCTGTTTCGAAGAAATCTTCAACATTATTTGGCTGTGCAGAATAAGGTCTTAGTTGTCCGTTAAATTCCAACTGCTGAGAGCCATCAAATCTTGGTCCCCAAGATCCGGTGCCTGTTACAGCATTTACTTGTGTACGTAAATCATCTGATGAGTTAATAGTTACAAAATCACCATCTTCACCACGACCATATTGATTTTGATATTCCGGAATAACCAACGGAGAATCAAAAGTAACACTAGAAGTGTACGTTATACCTAGACCTTTACCTGTAGCACCTTTTTTTGTAGTTATAATGATAACTCCATTACTTGCTCTAGATCCATAAAGTGCCGCTGCATTAGGGCCTTTTAATATTGTCATAGATTCAACATCATCTGAGTTGATATCAGAAACACCCGATCCATAATCACTAATATTATATTCTCCTGCACCAGGTGAAGAAATACTAGAATTATCAATAGGTACCCCATCAACAACGTAAAGCGGTTGATTGTTACCGGTTATTGAGTTATTACCTCTTATAGTAATACGTGTACTACCTGTAATACCAGAAGTAGATTTTGAAACGACTACCCCGGCTACTTTACCAACCAAAGAACTAACGACATTAGCTTCTTTCGCTAAAGAAACGTCTGAACCGTCAACTTGAGTTACTGAATAACCCAGAGATTTTTTCTCTCT
>CAZJCZ010000221.1:0-3537 GCA_964544575.1 uncultured Flavobacteriaceae bacterium
GAGAGCGTAGAAAACGAAGTTATTTTAAGAGCGTTTACTAAATTTACCTATGGATTACATGAAAAAGAAGTAATATTTTTAGATCATTCACCTGGTAATACGTTAATTATAAAAAAAAATAACGGATTTGATTTTTACTTGGTTGATTTGAACAGAATGAAATTTGGAAAATTAGATTTTGAAGATAGAATGAAAAACTTTTCAAGATTGACTCCAGAAAAAGATATGATTCAACTTATGAGCGAAGAATATGCTGAATTAAGTGGAGAAAATTTTGAAAAGGTTTTTAAAAGTATGTGGTTTTATACACAAAAGTTTCGAAAAAAATTCCAAAGGAAACTAAGATTAAAAAAGAAATTACTGAATAGGTAAATACATTTTAAATTGCAACATCATATTCGCGTAAAGCATCATTAAGTGATGTTTTTTTATTTGTGCTTTCTTTACGTAACCCAATTATTAATGCACACGGTACATTATAATCACCTGCCTTAAATTTTTTAGTATAACTTCCCGGAATCACAACCGATCTTGCCGGTACTCTTCCTTTAATTTCGACCGGCTCATCCCCAGTTACATCAATGATTTTCGTACTTCCTGTTAACACAACATTAGCTCCTAGAACTGCCTCCTTTTCAACTCTTATCCCTTCAACTACAATACAACGAGATCCAATAAATGCATTATCTTCTATAATAACCGGGGCCGCTTGTAGAGGCTCTAAAACGCCACCTATACCAACACCACCAGATAAATGTACATTCTTACCAATTTGGGCACAACTACCCACAGTTGCCCAAGTATCAACCATTGTTCCTTCATCAACATAGGCTCCAATATTTACATAACAAGGCATTAAAATAGTTCCGGATGATATATAAGAGCCATGGCGCGCTACAGCATTCGGCACCACTCTAATTCCTTTTTCTTTATAACCTCTTTTTAATGGAATTTTATCATGATATTCAAAAATTCCAGCTTCTAAAACCTTCATTTTTTGAATTGGAAAATATAATACCACAGCCTTTTTGATCCATTCATTAACTTTCCATCCATTTTCCTGTGGTTCAGCCACACGTAGTATGCCTTCATCAAGCAATGAAACAACATTTCTTATTGCTTCAATTGTGCTTTTATCTGTTAATAATTCTCTATTATCCCAAGCCTTATCTATTATTTGCTGTAATTCTGTCATGTAATATTAAATTTGAACAAAGATAATAGCTTCAATTTAATATTGGCACGAAATTTAGAGTAGTTATAACATAAATCTTATTTTTGCAAAAAAAAGTATAATGGCTCGGATATTGGCGATAGATTATGGTAAAAAAAGAACTGGAATTGCAGTAACAGACAATCTTCAGATAATTGCTTCAGGATTAACCACGGTACCAACCAAAGAGCTATATCCTTTTTTAATAGAATATACTAATAATGAGAAAGTTGAATTATTTTTAGTAGGTGAACCTAAACAAATGAATAACTCTGCTTCAGAAAGTGAAGCGTTAATAATTCCGTTTATAGATGACTTAATAAAAATGTTTCCATCTATTCCTATTAAAAGAATAGATGAACGATTTACATCTAAAATGGCTTTTCAAACAATGATTGATAGCGGACTTAAAAAAAAACAGCGCCAAAATAAAGCATTAGTCGATGAGATTAGTGCTACAATTATTTTACAGTCGTATCTTTACAACCTCAAAAAAGAATAGTAAATTAAAATATGGTATTACCAATAATGGCTTATGGATCTCCCGTTTTAAGAAAGATGGGCTCTACTATAACTGAAGATTATCCTAATTTGGAAGAATTGATTTCTAACATGAGGGAAACTATGAAAAATGCTCGGGGTGTTGGTCTTGCTGCACCTCAAATAGGAGCGGCAATTCGACTTTTTCTTGTAGATACTTCACCTTTTAGTGAGGATGATGAATTAAGTGAAGAGGAGAGAGAGATATTGAAAAATTTTAATAAAATATTTATCAATCCGAAAATTCTATCCGAAGAAGGTAACGACTGGGCTTTTAATGAAGGTTGTTTAAGTATTCCAAATATTAATGAAGACGTAATAAGAAAAGATACCCTAACTATTGAGTATCTGGACGAAAATTTCAAGAAACATGTCGAAACTATTAATGGACTAGTTGCACGAGTCGTTCAGCATGAATTTGACCATATTGAAGGAGTTTTATTTACTGACAAATTATCATCGCTAAAAAAAAGATTACTAAAAAAGAAATTGGAAAACATTAGTAAAGGAAAAATAGAAGTTGATTATAAAATGAGTTTTCCTAAAAAATAAATAAAATGAGTCATTAAAATTTAACTACAAATACAATAATGTTTAGTTGTAGATTACATTTAATGATTGAAAATTATAAAGACAACAAATGAATTTAGAAAAAATTGTAGCTATCTCAGGTAAACCTGGTTTATATGAAATTATTTCACAGACCAAAGGCGGAATTATTGTAGAATCTTTAGTTGATAAAAAGAGATTACCTATTAATGCCATGCATAATGTAAGTGTATTGAACGATATAGCAATTTACACTCATGACGATGAAATTCCGTTAAGAAACATTTTTAAAACTATAGCCAATAAAGGCAGTGAAGTTATAAGTCATAAAGAAAGTAATGATAAGTTAATCTCTTTTTTTAATGAAATACTCCCAAATTATGACGAAGACAGAGTTTATCCTTCAAATATTAAAAAAATAGTTCAATGGTATAATATATTAGCCGCAGCCAATTTTGATTTTTCATTAATCAAAGAAGACTCTGAGGAGGAAGAATAATCAATATGAATTCCAGAGAAGAACAATTAAATGCATTCAGTCGTCTATTAGACATCATGGATGAAATTCGTGACAAATGTCCTTGGGATAAAAAGCAGACGTTGCAATCCTTGCGTCATCTCACTATCGAAGAAACTTACGAACTTGGTGATGCAATCTTAGATAATGACTTACCTGAAATAAAAAATGAATTAGGGGATTTACTACTTCATATAATTTTTTATGCTAAAATTGGTTCTGAAACCAACAATTTTGATATAGCTGATGTTGCCAATGGTATCTCAGAAAAATTAATACATCGCCATCCACATGTATTTGGAGATAAAAAAGTAAATAGCGTTGAAGATGTTGAAAAAAATTGGGAAAAATTGAAGCTTAAAGAAGGTAAAAAATCGGTACTGGAAGGAGTTCCAAAATCCTTGCCTGCTATGATCAAGGCTTCAAGAATTCAGGACAAGGCATCTTATGCAGGATTTGATTGGGAAGAGCCCGATCAGGTTTTTGATAAAGTAAAAGAAGAATTATTTGAATTGTCATTAGAAATTAATAAAGGCCACAAAAAAAACATTGAAAGTGAATTTGGTGATGTTTTATTTTCTTTAATAAATTATGCCCGATTCATAGATGTTGACCCCGAAAGTGCCTTGGAAAGAACCAATAAAAAATTCATCAAAAGATTTCAGTTTATAGAAGAAGCTGCTAAAAAAGAAGGAAAGCAACTTACTGATATGTCCCT
>CAZJCZ010000222.1:0-1454 GCA_964544575.1 uncultured Flavobacteriaceae bacterium
TCTTCACCATCAAATAGTATTGTTGAGCTTCCGTTAAGTGAAAAATCTTCGCGAATAATATAGTTCTTCAATAAGGTATAATATGTTGTTAAGCCAACATGAAACTTCTTATTACTGAAGTATTTTAAAAAGCCTAATTCAGCATTATAAGCAAACTCAGGTTTTAGGTTAATATTAGGTACGGTAACATCTCCTCCTTTTTCCCTAACCTTACCAACATCATCAATGTTTGGTGATCGAAACCCGGATGAAAGTACACCATTAATTTGCCAGCTATTTGTTGGCTTATAAACATAGCCTGCTGTTAATGTGATGGCCGAATTATTTAATGAAATATCTGTGTCTGATAAAGTTATAAACGTATCATCAATCCATGTAGCATTTAAATTAGTATTTGTAAATCGAATTCCGGTATTTAGTGTCGATTTCTTACTAATATCTTGTCTATAGTTTACATACGCTGCTGAATTTGTATAAGAGCTGCCTCCGTCGGCATATCTAGCTTGAACCGGAAAAGTGCCCAAAATACCAGTTATTTGATTACCATTAACTTCTAAAATTTCTCCTTTTGGTGTTGAAGTTACATCATTATGCGAAAGTTCAATTCCATAGGACAAAATTCTATTTTTTGATAAGGGTACTGAAAAATCTCCATTAAGACTAAAAACGTCTACTTCTTCATTTCGAATGGTCCTATTTAAACTACCAAAATTTCTATTAATCCGTGATTCCTCCAAGTTTTGATATGCAACTGTAATTGTACCCATATTGAGCCATTTTTTTTCTGGTTTCAATTCTAATTGAGACGATAATAATAACCTCTGTTGTGGGCCATAATACCATTCGGCAAAACGCAATTCACCATCCCTCCGTTCGGTTAGCTTATCAAATCTTGGAATATCTGAGGAGGTGCTGTATTGAAAGTTGAATATTAATTCTGATTTTTTTGAAAGTGGAATATAAAACTTTTGCAGAAAGTCTACTTGATTAAATCCTGTGTTTCGTTGAATATTCGAATTTGAATTTATCATAGGGGTTTCATTGAAAAAACTATTAGTATTGTCAGAATAATCCAAAACTCGGCCCCAATCTTCAAAACCGTGAGAACGTTTTTTACCCATGCGTAAATCGCCAAAATCACTAAATGAAACACTTGTAAATGATGCTATTTTTTTGAATTGTAATTCTATATCTCCCTGAATTGTTTTTTCATCATTAATAGTGCTATATCTTGTTAAAAATGAACTGTTAATATTGAAAGTCTCGTTCGTTTTAGGTTTTCTTGTATAATAATGAATTATGCCACCAAGAGCATCAGAACCATAAATAACCGATGATGGCCCAAAAATAACTTCTGTTCTTTCTAATAGATTGGGTGATACAGTAATAGAGCTTTGTAGATGGCCTTTTCTATAGATTGCATTGTTCATTCTTACACCATCAACAACCAAAAG
>CAZJCZ010000222.1:1554-3514 GCA_964544575.1 uncultured Flavobacteriaceae bacterium
GTTGATTCTTTATCTTGAACCGTGATTTTTTGAGCCGATATTTTGCATACGGAAAGTAGAAAAAAAACTATTAAAACCCACTTCATATTCATTCAAAAACTGTTTTTAATATGGCTAATGATTTAGGTTTGTTAAATCCTGACAAATGTAATTCAAAATACTTTAGTAATATATCCAGGATTGTTTGTCTTTCATTTCCATTAAATTTCAACTCATGTAATCCCTCAAAATTTATGCCGAGAAGTGATTTTAAGTATGTTAAATTATTTCCTGAAATGAAATTAATTTTTGGAATTGAATTTAAAAAACGGCCTTCCTCCAAACTAAAAAAAGGATATTCTATGTTTTCTTTTTCAGGATGAAATCCAAGATGTTTTGTGAGGTTCAGTAAAAATAATAAATGAAAATTAGAGACTTCGTCGTTTGTATCCAGCCAAATTAAAGAAGTTTCTAAGTATTGAAACAGTTGCTCATTTTTTTCTTCTTCTCGCAATGTTTTACTTAAAATTTCAGATAAAAAAATAACAATAGTTTGCTTAATAACATTTATTGAAATTGTATTATACGCATAATTAAGAGTAGCCTCTTGAATAAAATGTAGGGTCCTATTAGAATTGTAGTTGGCAGTAATTTCTAATTGAGTAAGTGGTTGAAAAAAAGCTGGTGTAAGTTTTCCTTTTTTTTGTTTAAATATTCTCTTTACTAAAAATGATTTAATCCCTAATTCAGTATAACATTTTACGATTAAATCACTATCAGAATACTTAATTGAGCTTAAAACAATAGCTTTTGTTGTAACAACCATTTTAGTTAATTATGGCTATTTTTGTAATAGATGATTCCGATCTGTCAGGTAATGTTAATAAAACTATATAAACTCCTGAAGCTACCTTTCTGCCCGCCAGGTTAGATTTGTTCCAGATTACTTTACCTCCTTTTAATTCTTGTCCTTCCACAACGTTTGTTTCATGAACTAATCTTCCCGAAGCGTCCAAAATTTTCACATTAGTACCGCGGGGTAAATGGGTATTATTTCTACCGTCAATCGTTACAAAAGAGTGTTCTTTCTTTACAGGATTTGGATATGCATAAACCTCCCCTAAACTATCTCCAAACGGAGCAACATTATTGTTAAATGCAACAATTCCTTTGTCGGTAGCAAAAAATACTTTTCCGTTGCTATTATCAACTTTAATTTTTAAAATTTTATTAGAAGGCAACGGTGAATTATCTTTATTAAAATTAAATAAGGTTTCTCTCCCAGAAGGGTTTGTAGCCAAAACACCACCCGTATCGGTTCCGAACCACTTGTTATCAGCACCATCTATAGCTATTGTATTAATTGGTTGATCACCTAAGAGTTTCTTGGGTATTCCATCATCATCAATAATAATAGGTGCTGCATCATAAATAGATTCATCAAATACACTTCCTGCGTTAGCGTAAACAACTAACCCTTTACTAGTGCCAATCCAAATTCTATTATTTCTATCAATAGCCAAAGTTCTTGTATTTGCATCCGGTAGCGAACCCTTATTAACTTCAGAAATTAACGCTCTTTTTCTATCCCCGTTTTCATTGTAAACCAATACTCCATTTCGTCTTGTACCAATCCAAACACTTCCTGTCCTGTCAATTGCTAACTCGGTTAACCCTAAAGCAACATTCGTCATAATAGAGCTTAAATCAAATTCACTCCATGCTCCGTTGGATGAAAGTTTCTTTAATCTTTTATCTACCCAAGCATTTGCAACCCAGAAATTCCCTTGATTATCAAAGGCCGTTCCGTTTATTCTAATACTGTAAAAATCAGGTGAACCCGTTAAAACTAATCTCTCTAATCCACTGTTTTGATCGTTCAAAAGAGTTTGTATATTGTCATCTTCAATAACTAAAATTCCATCGTTCCATGAGCTTATATAAACTTTTTCAGGATTAATAGGGTCAATTGTTACATGTG
>CAZJCZ010000223.1:0-3469 GCA_964544575.1 uncultured Flavobacteriaceae bacterium
TGGAAAACTGATACTATCAATCGTTCTGTAAGTCTTTCAGAAATTCAAATAGTTTTACCTAAAGGGTCTTTTCCGACATTAGATAAGCCAAAATTTGTTAACAAAACTGAAGGAATGGAAATGTTCTTTGCAAAAGAACCTGTAATTGTAGTGGCGATCAATGGTGTTGCAAAAGCATATTCTTTAAATATTTTAACGATGCACGAAATAGCAAATGACGAATTGGAAGGGATTCCTATATTGGTGACTTATTGCCCGTTGTGTAATTCAGGAATTGTGTATAATCGCATTCTAAACCATAATGGAGAAAATGAATTATTAGAATTTGAAGCCTCTGGTATGTTGCGAAATAGTGATATGGTTATGTTAGACAGGAAAACGGAAACCTTATGGCAACAGCTTATGGGAACTGCGATTGTAGGTGCTTATAATGAAGCGGAATTAGATATAATACCTTCCTTAATTATTTCTGTTGAAGAATTTTTTTCACGGTACCCAAGTGGAGAAATTTTATCAAAAAAAACAGGTTTTGCAGAAACAGAAAAAAAATATGGATACAACCCCTATAAAAAGTATGATGAAAAAGAAAATCCAATACAACACTTTTTTAATAGTGATAAAGTAGATAAACGTCTTCCAGCAATGGAGCGTATTGTTGACATTGAAAACAATGGTGATTATAAAATTTATAGTTTTACTTCTGTAGCAAAAAAAGGCGTTATTAATGATACTTTTAAATCAAAAAAAATAGTACTCTTTTATAAGTCAGGTACGGTTTCTGTTTTAGACGAAAATGATATTTCGGCTTCAAAAGATGTGGGGACTGTTACGGTTTTTAGTCCAGTCGTTGATGAGCGACTTTTAAATTTCAAAAACAAAAGCAAAGAGTTTATGGATATTGAAACTAAATCAAAATGGGATATAACCGGGTATTGCTATGCTGGAATTCTTCAAGGAAAACAACTACAAATAGAGCCTCATAGTAATCATTTTGCTTTTGCGTGGTTAGCGTTTAATCCCAACAGTGAAATTTATAAGGATTAGTATAACGTTATTCATAATTTGTTAATTAGTAACACAGAATTTAGCTATTCCCTAGATTAGAATAAGATACAAGCTTTGTTCTTATTTACTGATTTTCAACAGTAAATTTTATCAAGATTTCAGCATAAATATCAGCATCGGGGTTTTATTTCCTGATTATTATCATGTTTTTTTCTGTTTCTTTTCATGAACTTTAGCATAAGAATGGCAGATTAAAATTCATTATTATGAAAAGAAAAGAGCCTATATCTAAAATAATGACCAAAGAGGTTATTACTTTAACACTCGATGACAGCTTGCAAGAAGCAGAAAGGTTATTCAAAAAGCATCATATTCGACATATTCCGGTCGTCGATGAAGAAAAGCAACTAATTTTGGGCATGCTGAGTCTAACTGATCTTAAACGCTTATGTTTTGTTGATTCATATGATGATAATGCCTCAGCAGATACCGCCATTTATAATATGCTTTCCATTGGTCAAATTATGGCAAATAACCCTGTAAAAGTGTCTTCTCAGTCTGTAATCAGGGATGTTGCAACTTTATTGGCCTCTAAAGAATTTCATGCCTTACCTGTGGTAGACAATGAAAAATTAGTGGGTATAGTTACTACTACTGATTTGTTAAATTACCTTATTGACATATGCTAAACATTGAAATATAGTCGCTAAAATTGCGTTTTCTAGTAGAATATGTCGTATAATAGCTTTAGAAAAGAAAGTAAGATCCCTTAATTATCTGTTATTTTCATTGATAATTAAAAAAATTGTTATTTAATTCAATCCATTTTGTTTGAACTGTTTAGTCTTATGATTGGGTCAGTTAATTTGACCAGATTTGTCTTGTTTCCCAACCAGATGAATGGTGCGCAACGCAAGATTGTGAAACGGCACATTACCTTTTATAATAATTTATCACCGACCAATAAACTCTATTTTGAGCATAGGGTTTTAAAATTTATTGAAAACTATAATTTTATTGGTAGAGAAGGGGTAGTTATTACTCTAAAAATGAAGATATTAATTGCCTCGACGGCTGTGATGCTCACCTTTGGTATGAGACGCTATTTATTCTCACCCTTTACGAATATCATCATTTATCCTAAAAATTATTTATCGCAGGTTACTAAAAAAAGACATAAAGGAGAAACAAATCCTAAATTTGGAACGATTGTTTTTTCGTGGGATGATTTTTTGGAGGGGATTAAAATTGAAGACAATAATTTAAATTTAGGCCTACATGAATTAAGTCATGCTATGTATTTTAGTTTTTTAAAAACTAGGAGCTTTACAGCTGTAGTTTTTTTAGACAACTTTAATTTGTTGTTAGAAAGGTTAAAAGACAGAAAGTTACAACGTAAAATAGTGAATTCGGGTTATTTAAGACAATACGGATTTAAAAATAGATTTGAATTTTTATCTATTCTGGTCGAACATTTTTTTGAAACCCCTGAAGAGTTCAAAGAGAAATTACCGGAAATCTACAGAATGGTAAAACGAATGATGAAGTTAGATACCTTGAAGATGGCGGCACCACAAACAGTAGCTGTTTTATCTAAATAATAAGACCAGAGCTCCAATAGCAGTAACGGCTAAGATAAAGCGCCTGTAATGCAGGTTTGAAATTAACTTTACCAACGACACTCCCATAAAAAACCCTAAGAGCAATGCAGGTACCAATACTGAATTAAGTACTAAAGTTTCTACACTAACTGTTTTCCATACAAAAAAGTGAAAAGGTAATTTAAAGATGTTAATGATAAAGAATAACCACGCAGCAGTACCTATAAATTCATTTTTTGGTAAGCGAATAGCTAAAAAATAAATATTAGCAATAGGTCCAGCCAAATTACCGATCATAGTGGTGAATCCTGCCAATAAACCTGCAGAGCTTGAAAAAATACGACTAGTTGGAATTTTTGATGATTTTCTGTTTTCAGAATAAAAAAGGATCAAAACTGAACCGATAATAATAATGGCCATTAGTTTTTTGAAAATTTCTTCTGAAATATCATTTCCTATCCACACGCCGAGCAGCACTCCTATGACCATCCAGGGCATCAGTTTTTTGATATATTTCCATTGTGCATACCTGTGGTAGTAGGTTACGGCA
The DNA here is from genome assembly GCA_964544575.1 of uncultured Flavobacteriaceae bacterium. Lineage (GTDB taxonomy): Bacteria > Bacteroidota > Bacteroidia > Flavobacteriales > Flavobacteriaceae > Aureibaculum. Next base: position 3,157 of record CAZJCZ010000223.1, read on the forward strand.
AAGATATCGGCTACAATTAGCATAGGTAATAAGATACCCGTGGAGGCTTTTTCACCAAAAACAAACGCTAAGATCACCACGATGAGTATGCCGATTCCTTTGATACCCGATTTTGATAAGCCTAACAAAAAAACAGCCATGAATACTGAGATCCATTGAAAAGTTGATAAGTTGTACGAGCTTAGAATATCAATATAATTCATGAATAGCTAGATGGTTGAAAATTATGAGGGTTTTTAGTTAATGTTTACAAAAAGGCTGCATCCTTGGGTTCCCACAATTCTATTTTATTGCCGTCAAGGTCTATGATCCA
>CAZJCZ010000224.1:0-3457 GCA_964544575.1 uncultured Flavobacteriaceae bacterium
TGTAAATTTAACACGTAATACTATTGGTGCAATATAGCGCAATATCGAATCAAAAACAAATGATTTGGGTTATAATAGATACCAACGAGGGTAAAAAATTGGAAAAATTACCCTCGTTAAATTAACGAGGGTAAAAATCACTCTCATTGGATTACAAAAAGCATTGGTATTTTGAGTTAATAGTGAAATAATGATACAGAAATAAAGCCTAATTCCTACAATACCGACGATTTAATTATATTTGTTTCAGGTGTTTTGACATGATGAATATTTGGAAAACCTTATGAAGGACGATAAAAAAATAATTATAAACATTATAAAACCCACAATATGAGAACAGAAGAAAAACAATCTAAAAAATTGAGTTTTGAAGATTTGAAGTAGCAAGGATTACCGCTTCCCACAATGTGTTAGGAGGGAGTACAACAATGGTGGCGCTAATACTCCGAGAAGCTCTATTAAGTGTCTAAACGGTACAGTATAAAATCCCTTTCTTCAAGTTTATAAAAATCATTCAATATGAATCAAGGAGCTCAATTTGGGCTCTTTAATCTTTACGGCATTTATGAAATTAAACATCTATCCCTTGCTTATAATAGCAATAGCGTTCAGCTGCAAGGATACTGCTCCTAAACAGGTTTTAATACCGGAAGCTATTGATTGGTATCTAAAAGATGTTGAGCTCGACACTGTGCCCGGTATCGGTTTGGAAAGGGCCTATGCAGAATTGATTGACGAAACAAAAGGTGAGGAAATAGTAGTTGCAGTTATAGACTATCAAATTGATCTTGCCCATGAAGACCTTGTGGATCAAATCTATACCAATCCCAAGGAAATCCCCGCGAACGATATAGATGATGATACCAACGGTTTTGTGGACGATGTACACGGTTGGAACTTCATTGGTATAGGTGACTATGAAAGCTTAAAACATGGCCTGGACGAATACGCCCGGATTGTAAAACGTTTACAACACAAGTATAAGGATAAGGTTAGGGAGGATATTACTGCTGAAAACATGGGGGAATACCTTAAGTATATTAAAGCGGTAGAACAGCGTAATAAAAACATTATTGATGCTGATGAACTAATTCAAATGTCTAAAAACATCAAAGAAAAGTATTTAACCTTTAAAGAATATTTTTCCAATATCTACCCCCAATATGATAATTATACCCTTTTTGAATTGGATAGTGTCATTCCTGAAGATGAAAAAGCCGAAAAAATATTAAAGACCATAAAAGGATATCTTAAATATGGAGTTGATTTAGAAACGACATTTGAAGAGGAAAAAAAATACATCATCCAAAAATACACCAACAACAATCTAAATTATAATGACCGTGAACTTATCGGGGACGATCCTTACGACTATGACGATGCGGACTACGGTAATAACTACGTGCAGGCCTCCCCGGATATTACTCATGGGACACTAGTTGCAGGAACATTAGCAGCTACTAGGGACAATGGTAAAGGCACCCGGGGTATTTCCAATAAAATCAGGATTATGGCACTTCCAATATTGACCAAAAGCGGTACCGAGAACGACAAGGATTTTTATAATGCAATTCGTTATGCGGTGGACAATGGGGCACGAGTAATAAATTTTAGTTCTAGTAAGTTAGTAGCAGACAATGAATCTTTGTTGTTCAATGCCCTGAAATATGCTGAGAAAAATAATGTGCTGGTTGTTTCTTCTGGCGGCAACGGTGCAGTGGATATTGACAATCCAGATCATTGGGTATACCCAATGGACCAAGATCCGTCAGGCAATACGGTAAACAATCTGATTAATGTTGGGGCTTCAGGACAATATATGGACGAACGTCTTTATGTTTCTTTTTCAAATTACGGCAAGGAAAATATAGATTTATTCGCACCTGGAGAGGATATGCGTACTCCTACGGCAGCCTTAACAAAATATGCTGATGATATAGAAGGGACTTCCATTTCGTCGGCAGTTACCTCTGGTGTAGCTGCGCTTTTACTTTCACAATATCCCGACCTTACCGCCATACAGGTCAAGGATATACTTATGGAGAGTGGTACCGAATATGATGTGTTGGTTAATACCATTGAAAAAGATAGTGTCCCTTTTAAGGAACTTTCAAAATCCGGAAAAATCATCAATGCTTACAAGGCGTTTAAAATGGCCAGACAAATAAGTAAAGGCCAAGACTAAACCCTATTCTTATATACCCTAACAATTTTTTGGAGCTTAAAAAAAATATCCTTTATTTAAACTTTAATATTCTACACTTGGGCTTTTTATAGGAGGTTTTGTTGTAACACGTTTTTCTTGTTCATTCTATCAATTGAAAATGTACCAGAACTGTTGTCCAAATACTCTAACAAAAAAATAGTTTTCTCCGACAGTGTTTTGATATTAATTCCTATATTTTTGCCCGTTTCTTTAGCTTTTTTAACTGATTCAAACATTAATTCAGTAATTTTTTCTAAATGAGTTTGGTCAATATCTTTGAAGTTATCTAAGATTTTTTGGTTTGACATATTCACTAACTCAAACAACGAAAATCCAAAATTATCCTGAAATTCTTGATCGGTTTGTTGTAAATCATTTTCGACATTGTCCAAATGGGAGTCACTTATTTTACTAATTAGTTTAGTTAGTAATAATGTCAGTTTTTGAATTTCACGTTGTAAATAATCCTTTTCATGATGCATAGGGGATATTTATTCTAAACAAAATATTTTTAGTTCAGAAAGCGACATAGGTCCAGCGTGTCTTTTTACTTCTTCGCCTTTATTTAATAGAAGAAACTGTGGGATTCCCCGAATTCCATACTTTTTTAGAATATCACTATTGGTGTCTGCATTTATTTTAGCAACATAAATGCCGTTTTGTTCAGAAGTAAATTCTTTTAATATTCCATTCATCAATAAACAGGGGCCACACCATTCCGCTGAAAAATTCATTAATACCAAGTCCTGTGTTTTCAAAATATTTTCGATGTTCTTGCTGTCTATTTTATGAATTTCAATGTTTTCTTTGCGATTGAAAAGTTTTATTAGACTTCTTATAGGCCAAGTCAAACTCGCCACCAATGTAGATGATAAAAAGACAATCAAGGCTAAAATATAAGACACTATATTCCCTACTGATTTCTGGTTTTTAAAATCTTTTTCTGCTTTATTCTGAAAATGTATTAATGATTCTAAGATATTCATTTAAATGTGTTACTACGATTAGATATCGTTACTAACTATATCCAGCTTATATCTCTAAAGTATAAAAGAAATTGAAATTAATCTAGCGCCCAGCGAAGAATCAATCCTTTATTTGAACTTTAGGGAACTAGACTAGGGCTTTTCATAGGAGGTTTTATTGTAGCACGTTTTTATTTCTGCAATTCATCTTCAATAGATTTAAAATCATTTAGATTGCTCAATAAATCATTAGAAAATTCGTCAATACTCAAGAAGTCTTTTTCCA
>CAZJCZ010000225.1:0-3449 GCA_964544575.1 uncultured Flavobacteriaceae bacterium
GAAAAGGGAGCAGATTCTTTATTATTGGAAAGTTATCAAAAATGGGAGCAAAATGATTATGCTCCCGAAAAGATGCAAAAAGAAGTACTTAATTTCATTGAGGAAAATAAAGAGCAACCTTTTTTTATGTATTATGCATCTCCCTTGCCGCATTTACCCTTACAAGTGCCTTATGAATATGTAGATAAGTATGTGAAAATTTTCGGAGATGAAAAACCATATAACGGAAAAGCCTATTTTCCTAATCGCTACCCACATGCTGCTTATGCTGGAATGATTAGTTATTTGGATGATCAAGTTGGAGAAATTGTGACGAAGTTAAAAGAACTAGGACTCTACGAAAATACTCTGATTATCTTTACTAGTGATAACGGACCAACATATACGGGTGGTGTAGATGCGGAGTTTTTTAATAGCGCAGGTCCATTTCCAAACAATTATGGTAGAACAAAAGGATTTACTTATGAAGGAGGAATTAGAGTTCCTATGATTGCAAGTTGGCCTGATAAAATAAAATCAGGTAGTAAAACAGACCATATTTCTGCTTTTTGGGATGTACTACCAACATTTGGAGAATTGTTGCAAGTTGAGGTGCCTAAAGACATTGACGGGAAAAGTTTTTTACCAACTTTGTTAAACAATGGGAACCAGATAAAACATGATTTTTTATATTGGGAATTCCCTAGTTATCAAGGACAACAAGCGGTAAGAATGGGGGATTGGAAAGGAATTCGTAAAAATATTTTTAAAGGGAATATGACTGTTGAGTTATATGATCTGAAGACTGACCCAACTGAATCTAATGACTTAGCTTCAGAAAATCAGGAGATCGTAGCCAAAATTGAAGCTATCATGAAAAATGAGCACGCAACGGCTGAAATTGATAAGTTTAAAATAAAACAGCTAGGAGATAAATAGGAGCTTTTAAAAAATGAAAAAGTTAGATATTTTAAAAATATTACAATGCCCTAAATTATAATAAGATGAAAAGAGGAAAGTTATTCATATTGTTTACGTTAGTTTTATTATTGATTTCCTGCACAAAAAATAATGAATCTAGCATTGTAGATTTAAAGACTAAACTTTTTAAAATCGGAATTAACAATAAAGGTTCGATTACTGATTTTACAGACTTAAAAACAAATAAAAATCATATTTCTAAGGACACCATTACATCCTTAATGTCCTTAAGAATAGATAATAAAATTATAACCCCTCAATCTGCCAAAACAAAAGATGACGTCATAACTTTAACTTTTGAGAATAATATTGATGCCAAAATAAGGGTAGAAGAGAAAGAATCTCATTTAACTTTTGAACTAGTATCACTCACCAATAAAGATAGTGTTGATTTAATCATTTGGGGACCCTATTCCACAACTATAAACAAAATAATTGGTGAAACTGTTGGTGTTGTTCGTGGAGAAGAATATGCCGTGGGTATCCAGTCGTTGAATATTAAGACACTCGGGGGTTATCCTTGGAATGAGAGTGACCGTATGCCAGCTTTTGATTTTATAGGTGCAACAGATCCAAATAATATGCATCCAAAATCAGAAGGAAGCGTATTATATAGAATTGAAGCCGCAAAACCTACTAATACAGGCAGCAGCTTACAGGCTTATTGCAGAAACAGAAATAAAGATAGAATTATTGAGGATTTCAAACATGAAAGAATTGTAGCACCTGCTTATGATGACGGTGGAGTAATAGGTTCTAAAATCGCACTTTTTGGATGCCCTGTAGAAAATGCCCTGAAAACTATTGGAGAAATAGAAGTAACGGAAGGATTACCACATCCAATAATTGACGGCCAATGGGGAAAAACCTCTCGCGATGCAGCAGCAGCATACTTAATTACAAATTTTACAGAGGATAATGTTGACCAGGCAATAGAATTAACCAAAAAAGCCGGGTTAAGATATTTATATCACTACGGTAAAACATTTGAAAACTGGGGACATTTCGATTTATATAAAGGGGAATTCCCAAATGGGGTAGCAGGATTAAAAAAGTGCATTGAAAAAGCCGAAGCACAAGGCATTATGGTTGGAACACATTGTTTATCAAATTTTATTACAACCAACGACCCCTATGTTACTCCTATACCCGACAAACGTTTAGCCAAAGTAGGAAGTTCAGTGATAATTAATAATATTGATGCAAAAGAAACGGAAATTCTGATTCAATCACCTGATTTCTTTAACCAAATGAAAAATAATAGTTTGAAAACTGTTATGATAGGATCTGAGTTAATCAGATATGGTAGGGTTTCTGATGAGTCTCCCTGGAAATTATTGGATTGTCAGCGGGGTGCTTTTAACACAACTGCTTCTGAACATAGATCAGGTAAAGAAATATCGAAATTGCTTGACCATTCCTATAAAGTATTTTTGACCAATGTAGAATTGACCATTGAAATGTCAGAAACAATAGCAGCATTGTATAATCAAACTGGTTTGCGTCAGATTTCTTTTGACGGACTAGAAGGCAATCGTTCTACAGGGTTAGGAACCTATGGAGAATCGTTAATGCCATATGTTTGGTACAATTCTCTATCAGATGAGTTGAAAAACCACTTAATAATTGATGCCAGCCGTACAACGCACTTTTTCTGGCATATATATTCACGTATGAACTGGGGTGAACCCTGGTATGGTGGATTCAGAGAGAGCCAAACAGAATACAGGTTTAAAAACCAAGCATATTTTAAAAGAAACTTTATGCCTGGGATGTTAGGCTGGTTCAAAATGACACCAGAAACAACTATTGAAGATATTGAATGGTTATTGGCCCGTTCTGCAGGCTATGATGCGGGTTATGCGTTTGTAGCAAATATGGAATCAATTGAAAAAAATGGAAACTCTGATAAAATTTTAGAACTTATTGGAGATTGGGAAAAACTAAGACTAGGAGGCTCATTCACAGAAGAGCAAAAAGAAACTATGCGGAATATTGACAAGGAGTTTTCCATCAAAAGGATCAATGACAATGAATGGAATTTATATGAAGTAAACGCTGAAATATTTAATCATGAAAAGAAAATCAGACAACCTGGAGAACCCCTTTATTCAACTTTCGCCTTTAATAATATAGGAAATGAACAATCTTTAAATTTTATACTTACTGCTATTAATTGCGATGCCAGCGAAATTACTTTGGAAATAAATAATTATAAAAAAATAGAACTGCCTTTTGTTTTAAGAAAAGGACAAATCATCAAATACGCGGGTGGCAACAAGGCAATTGTTTTTGATTCCAATTGGAATGTTATTAAAGAATTTGATATCAACCCCTCAGATTTTAAAGTAAGTAGGGGTGAAAATTCCCTTATTGTTGATTGTAATTTTGATAAAATCGATAAAGAGCCAACAATTAAACTAGAAATTAGAACTTTTGCTAAAGGAGAAAAAATTGTTTCGAATAAATAGATAATTAAGATGCTTTGA
>CAZJCZ010000226.1:0-3429 GCA_964544575.1 uncultured Flavobacteriaceae bacterium
AAAGAAAAAATTGGATATGCTTTAGGAGATGGAGCCGCTAATATTGCTTGGAGAGGCGTAGCCACATTTTTATTCATATTCTATACCGATGTTTTTGGTTTGAGCCCGGTAACAGTAGGAGTTCTATTTCTAGTAGCTAGATTTAGCGATGGTATTAGTGATGTGCTGATGGGAATTATCGGTGACAGAACAAAATCAAAATACGGAAAATTCCGACCCTGGATTTTATGGACAGCCATTCCGCTGGCCGCCATTCTTTCATTGTTGTTTACGAGTCCTGACTTAGGTACATCTGGCAAAATTATTTATGCCTATATCACTTATATATTTTTTACTTTAATCTACACAGCCAATAATGTTCCCTACGGAGCGCTAATGGCAGTAATGACTGGTGACGATAAAGAAAGAACTAGTATAGGTTCTTTTAGGATGGTAGGAGCTTTCGCTGGTGGGATGTTGGTGCAAGGGGCCTTACTTTTTTTAGTGGCTTATTATGGAAATGTTGACCCTACAATTGAGGTTAGTAAATTAGATGATGAGAAGTTTAAAGTTGAGGTTTCTGCTTCGTCAGATGTTGAGAATGTTAATATAAAAACAGACGATGGAATTGCAATGTTCACTTGGGATGAACCTTCATTAAACCCCGAAGAAAATATTCCAACTCATGGAAAAAGCTTTTCTATGGAAGCGGATAAGAAATATACATTTGTTGTAAGCGGTGAAAAAGATGTTACAAAAAGTAATATTTCCATCATAGATCAGAAACGCGGTTATAGTAATTCGATGTATTTGATGTCGATTTTCTTGGCTATTTTTATGTTTATAACATTTTATTCCACAAAAGAAAGGGTTCAACCTCCAAAAGAACAGAAGAACAATTTAAAGCAAGATTTTAAGGATTTAATTAAAAATAGGCCATGGCTAGTCTTGTTAGTGATAGGGCTTTTATTCAATGTTTACAATTCAATTAAACAAGGAATAGTCATCATTTATTTCTCACATTATTTAAACAATCAATTGTTGGCAGCCTCCTTTTTGGTTGCCTTGATGTTCGCTTCAATAGCCGGGGCTATGATTACCGCTCCATTAGGCAAAAAATTGGGTAAACGAAATTTATTTATCTATGCGCTAATATTTTCTGGCGCTGTTAATGCTTTGCTTGCTTTTTGTGGGCCGGAGAATATTGGTGCGATATTTACGATAGGTATAGTGTCAGAATTTGCAGCTGCAATTTTCCCTACTTTATTCTTTGTGATGCTAGGCGACGCAGCAGATTATTCAGAATTTAAGAACGGACGAAGAGCCACTGGGTTAATATATTCAGCTGGATCGTTTGCCACAAAATTCGGAGGCGGAATTGCTGGTGCTATAATTGGATTGACACTTGGGGCATTCCATTACAACGGTCAGGATACAGAAGCTATAAAAGGTGCAATCCCAGGAATAATCATGTTGATGAGTTGGATTCCGGCAATCATTGCGTTCATAGCAGCAGGTTTTATGTTTTTATATCCTCTTAATCAAAAAAAGCTTGATGAAATCACACTGGAATTGAATACTAGAAGAGACAAAGAATAAATCACACAATATTAAAGTTTTAAATATTTACAGTATGAAATACGGTTCTTTTGATGATGCAAATAGAGAATATGTTATTACCAACCCTAAAACTCCTTATCCTTGGATCAATTATTTAGGGAATGAAGATTTCTTTTCATTAACTTCAAATACAGGCGGAGGCTATACATTCTATAAGGATGCTAAATTTAGGCGATTAACACGATATAGATATAACAATGTTCCTGTAGATGATGGAGGAAAATATTTTTACATAAAAGATGGCGATACCGTTTGGTCGCCAACATGGAAACCAGTAAAAACTGAATTAGATTTTTACGAATGTCGTCATGGAATGAGCTATACCAAATTCATAGGTGCAAAAAATGGTATACAAACAGAAGTGCTTCAATTTATTCCATTGGGTTTTTGGGGCGAAATTCAGAAAGTGACTTTAAAAAACACTTCATCAGAGCGTAAAAAAATTAAACTATTCTCTTTTATAGAGTGGTGTTTGTGGAACGCCGAGGATGATATGACTAATTTTCAAAGGAATTATAATACTGGAGAAGTAGAAATTGAAGATTCTGTGATTTACCATAAAACGGAATTTAAAGAAAGAAGGAACCATTATGCATTTTACTCGGTAAATGCCCCAATTCAGGGTTATGATACAGATAGAGAATCTTTTGTTGGATTATACAATGGTTTTGATGCACCTCAAGTTGTTGAGGACGGCAGACCTAAAAATTCGGAAGCTCATGGATGGTCGCCTATCGCTTCTCATTATATTGAAGTTGAATTACAACCGGGTGAAAATAAAGAATTTATTTTCACATTGGGTTATGTTGAAGTTGACCCAAAAGAAAAGTGGGAGCGTAAAGCTATAATCAACAAAAAGCCTGCAAAACAGATGATTGCCCAATTTGACACAGTTGAAAAAGTGCAATCAGCGTTTGATGATTTGAGAGCATATTGGGATAATTTATTAGGTAAAATTTCTATTGACTCTGGTATTGACAAACTGGATAGGATGGTCAATATTTGGAACCAGTATCAATGTATGGTTACTTTTAACATGTCACGTTCAGCATCATTTTTTGAGTCCGGTATTGGTCGTGGAATGGGTTTCCGTGATTCTAATCAGGACTTAATTGGATTTGTTCATCAAATACCAGAAAGAGCTCGTGAGCGCATTATTGATATTGCATCTACGCAATTTGAGGATGGCTCCTGTTATCATCAATACCAACCCTTAACAAAAAAAGGAAATGCGGCAGTAGGGGGTGATTTTAACGATGACCCACTCTGGTTAATACTTTCTACGACGGAGTATATTAAAGAAACGGGTGATTTTTCTTTACTAGATGAGAAGGTACCCTTTGATAATGATGAGTCAAAAGCAAAACCTCTTTTTGAACATTTAAAAGCCTCATTTTATCATGTTGTAAATAATCTCGGACCTCATAAATTACCGTTAATAGGGCGAGCCGATTGGAATGACTGTCTGAATTTGAATTGTTTTTCGGAAGACCCTAATGAATCATTCCAAACAACCGGAAATAAAAAAGGAAAAACTGCAGAATCATTAATGATCGCAGGGCTTTTTGTTGTGTATGGCAAAGAGTATATAAAACTTTGCAAACAGATTGGATATTCAGAAGAGGCAATTGAAGCCGGAAAGCATGTTAAAAATATGATAGAAGCGGTAAAAACCCATGGCTGGGATGGCGATTGGTACTTACGTGCATATGATTATTTTGGTAAAAAAATTGGTTCAAATGAGAACAAAGAAGGCAAGATTTTTATTGAATCACAAGGATGGTGTTCGATGGCTGAAATTGGCAAGGAAGAGGGATTAGTAGAAAAATC
>CAZJCZ010000227.1:0-3408 GCA_964544575.1 uncultured Flavobacteriaceae bacterium
AGTAGTAAGCACACAAACATTAATTTCAAAAATATAGTTCCCGTAAATCAACTTACAAATTCATTTGTGTATGAATATGTTTATGATGGCGGAGGCGTAGCTGTGGGCGATATAAACAATGATGGTCTCGATGATATATACTTTACTTCTAATTTAGAAAGTAATGCATTGTATTTAAATTTAGGGGATTTAAAATTTAGAAACATAACTGAAATATCAAAAACCAAAGGAAACAGAGGGTGGACGACTGGTACAAATATGGTAGATATAAATAATGATGGCCTTTTAGATATTTATGTTTGCAAATCTGGTCCATATGAGAAAGCTGTTTTATTAGCGAATGAGTTATATATTAATAAAGGGGTAAATGAAGATGGTATACCTGTTTTTGAAGAAGCTGCAAAATCCTATGGATTAAATGACACGAGTAACTCTACACAATCGGCATTTTTTGATTTTGACTTAGACGGTGATTTAGATATGTATTCAATGAATCATAACCCTCAGACCTTTGGAGTACTTGGTAGAGAAACGTTTTCACCCTTAGGAGATAAATTTTATATAAATGAAGGTGGTTTTTATGTAGATAAAACTAAAGAGGTCGGAATATATTCAAATGCGGTATCATATGGGTTGGGAATCGGAATCAGCGATTTAAATATGGATGGTTGGCCAGATGTTTATATTTCTAATGATTATGATGAGCCTGATTATATGTATATCAATCAGAAAAATGGAACTTTTAAGGAAGTTGTTCAGAAAGCCACAAACCATATTGCTCAATTTTCAATGGGAAATGATATTGCAGATTTTGACAATGACGGGTTTGTAGATATATTAACTTTAGATATGGTTTCTGAAGATAATTACGGTATGAAAACAAGTATGGCAATTATGAATCCTGAAAAATTTAAGAGGAATATTGAAGCAGGAAACCACTATCAATATATGTACAATGTATTCCTTAAACATAGTACACATATAGATTCTTTAGGAATTCCATTTTTTTCTGATGTAGCACAAATGACAGGTGTGGCAAATACAGATTGGAGTTGGGGACCATTGCTTGCCGATTTTGATAATGATGGACTAAAAGATATTTTTATAACTAATGGGATTAAGAAAGATTTTAGGAATAAAGACTTTTTTAAATTTATGCAATTATATCGAAAGGATAATCTTGACGCTATGACCAATCCGAAAAAATTGAAATATTTATTGGATAAAATACCAGGCAGGCCTCATAAAAATTATTTTTATAAAAATAACGGTGGCATATCTTTTACAAACACTTCATCAGAATGGCTGCCAAATAGCTCAAAAACATTATCTAACGGTGCGGCTTATGCCGATTTAGATAATGATGGAGATTTAGATCTTATTGTAAATAATGTTGATGAAAAAGCAATGATCCTAAAAAATAATTCAGAAAAATCTAATACCAACTTTATCAGTCTTGAATTTAGAGGACTTCCAAAAAATACTAAAGGAATAGGTGTAAAAGCAATAGTGTATACAACTAAAGGAGTACAGTTTTTTGAAAATTATAGTGTTAGAGGATATCAATCTTCAGTACCTCCCAAAATACATGTAGGTTTAGGAGATAGTGTAAGTGTAGACTCTTTGATTGTTTATTGGCCCGGAGGAGAAAAACAAAAATTAGAGATTTCAGAAATAAATAAGTCTGTTATAGTAAACTTTGATGGCAATAATGTTAATAGAAATCAAATTGTTCAAGCTAAAAATAAGATTTTCTCATTAGTTGATATTTTAAAAGATTTAACGCATATAGAGAATGACTTTGATGATTTTTCCAAACAAGTCTTATTACCTCATAAAATGTCACAATTTGGGCCTGCAATTGCCGTTGGCGACATTAATGCTGATGGAAAAGATGATATTTATTTTGGTCAAAGCACTGGTGTATCTTCCATAATTTATATTCAAAATAATCAAGGCAAATTTACCGCTCACCAAACTTTTAATGAAGATTTAATTTATGAAGATGTTGATGCCCAATTTTTTGATTTTGATAAAGATGGAGATTTAGATCTTTATGTAGCTAGTGGCGGAAATGAATTTCTACCCGATTCTCCAAATTATTCAGATAGACTTTATGAAAATAGATCTGGTATGTTTATTAAACGAACAGATCTTATGCCGCAAAATTTAAACGTTAGTAGCTCTAAAATACGAATCGCCGACTACGATAACAATGGTTTTCCAGATATTTTTGTTGGTGGACGACACGTCCCTCACAACTATCCTTCTCCGGCCAGCAGTCATATTTTAATGAATACAAATGGTAGTTTTAAAGATATCACAGAAGAAAGTGCCCCTGGATTAAATGATATAGGACTGGTTACAGATGCCTCATGGACAGATTATGATAAAGACGGAGATCTTGATTTGTGTGTGGTTGGTGAATGGATGGCTCCAGTATTTTTTAAAAATGATGATAATACTTTTCAAAAAGTAATATCAAAATCATTAGATAGTATTACAGGATGGTATTTTTCAATTAAACCTCTAGATATTGATAATGATGGAGATGACGATTATATACTCGGTAATTTAGGAGAGAATTATAAATACAAAGCAAATCAGTCAGAACCATTTGAGGTATATTATCATGATTTTGACAACAATGGAAAGAAAGACCTCGTTCTTGGGTACTATAATTTTGGAGAATTATTTCCTGTAAGAGGAAGAGAATGTTCCTCCCAACAAGTTCCTAATATTAAAAAAATAACACCAACATATGATGACTTTGGCAAGTCTACTCTCGTTGATTTATATGGAGGTAATAACCTTAAAGCTTCTTTACATTTATCAAGTTATAATTTTAAGAGCGGTATCCTAAAAAACAATGGAGACGGAAATTTTGAATTTATTGAATTTCCGGATATTGCACAAATATCATCAATCAATGATATTCTTCTGAGGGATTTAGACAGTGACGGGGATAGTGATCTTATTATAGCCGGAAATTTATTTACGTCCGAAATAGAAACACCAAGAAATGATGCAGGCTATGGAATGGTTTTAATTAATGAGGGTGATTTTGAATTTAAACCTATGAATTCTTATGAAAGCGGATTGTTTGCACCAACAGATGTCAAAAATTTGCGATTCATAAATATTGATGAGAAACCACATATCTTATTCGGAAATAATAACAGTAAAATGAATTTATTAAGTATTAATTAATAGGCAATTATTGCATTTCTTAGATATTAATAATTTACTTGATAAACTAACTATTAATCTATTTAGAATGGCTATTGGTCGAAATTATTTGTTCTTCGTTTCAATAAGACTTTTTTTTACCCTTTATTAATTAATTGAATCGGTTTATCAAAAATAAGTTTGTTCCACTTTCTTATAAAATACTTTTTATAGTAATAG
>CAZJCZ010000228.1:0-3402 GCA_964544575.1 uncultured Flavobacteriaceae bacterium
TCAGCTCTTTTTACTTTTATTAACTAATGTTAGACCAAATAGCCCTGTTTTTAGTAATTTCTTGATAAGTAATATTCACATTTTTATTCGTAATACTTTTTAAATTTGGGTCTTCATTCAAAACTTGAAAAGCTACTTCACGTGCCCGTTTTAAAATGGCCGCATCTTTTACAATATCAGCAATCCTTAAATTTAGAATACCGCTTTGTTGAGTACCCATTAAATCTCCTGGACCTCGAAGCTTTAGATCTACTTCCGCTATTTCAAAACCATCATTTGTTTTAACCATGGTCTCTAATCTAGTTTTGGCATCACTGGTTAACTTAAAGCTCGTCATTAAAATGCAATAACTTTGTTCAGCTCCACGTCCTACCCTACCCCTTAATTGATGCAATTGTGATAATCCAAAACGTTCTGCGCTCTCAATGACCATAACACTAGCATTCGGTATATCAACCCCAACTTCTATCACGGTTGTTGCCACCATGATCTGAGTTTCTCCGTTAAGAAATCGATTCATTTCAAACTCCTTAGCTTCAGATTTCATCTTGCCGTGAACAATACTTATTTGATATTTAGGTTTAGGAAATTCTCTTGTAATACTTTCATAGCCATCCATCAAATCTTTAAAGTCAAGTTTTTGAGATTCTTGAATTAATGGATATACAACATAAACTTGTCTGCCTTTTGCAATTTCTTCTTTCATAAATTTAAAGACACTCAACCTGTTGCTATCATATCGATGTGCCGTTAAGATTTGTTTCCTGCCGGGAGGTAACTCATCTATAACTGAAATATCTAAATCTCCATAAACACTCATCGCTAGCGTTCGAGGTATCGGTGTAGCAGTCATAACTAAAATATGAGGTGGGAGCTCATTTTTCATCCACATTTTAGCCCGTTGAGCTACTCCAAAACGATGTTGTTCATCAATAATTGCTAAACCCAAATTTTTAAATTTCACCTTATCTTCCAGTAAGGCATGAGTACCAATTAAAATATGTAATTCTCCATTCTCTAATTGTTCATGGATTTTATTTCTTTCCTTCGTTTTTACAGACCCGGTCAATAAGCTAATGGTAATATTAAGTCCTTTCATTAGCGCCGAAATAGCATTAAAGTGCTGAATAGCTAAAATTTCTGTTGGTGCCATTAACGTGGCCTGAAAATCGTTATCTAACGCAATTAGCATGGTTAATAATGCTACTATGGTTTTACCTGAGCCAACATCACCTTGTAATAGTCTATTCATTTGAGCCCCAGTTGCCATATCTTTCCGAATCTCTTTAATGACTTTTTTCTGAGCATTTGTTAATTCAAATGGCAAGTGATCTTTATAAAATGAATTAAAATTATCTCCCACACTTTGAAAAATATATCCTTTAATTTTTGATTTATGTATTAACTTTTTTCTTATAAGCTGGAGCTGTATAAAGAACAGTTCTTCAAATTTTAACCGTTGCTGAGCTTTGGTTAGTAATATTTGATTCTTGGGAAAATGAATATTGAATAAAGCTTCACTTTTCGAAACCAGTTTTAATTTATCTATAATTTCTCTTGAAAGTGTTTCTTCGAAAGTGGCATTTACATTAGCAAATAGTTGTTGCATCATTTTAACTACAACTCGATTGGTAACACCTTTGCTTGAAAGGTTTTCAGTTGAAGGGTAAACTGGCTGCATTGCTGTTTGCAAACTCTTTTTATAATCTGAAACCAATTCTAATTCAGGATGTGGCATGGTAAATAAACCATTAAACCAATTCACTCTGCCAAAAGCCACATAGGGTACGTCTACCTTTAAAGACTCCTTGATCCATTTTACTCCTCTAAACCAAACGAGATCCATACTTCCAGCTTCGTCCTCAAAAGTTGCTACTAACCTACTTCCTCGTTTTTGTTGAACGGTTTTTAAGTGGGTAATTTTACCAATTATTTGAACTTCAGCGGTGTTTTGTTGTAACTGATTAATTTTTAAAAATTGAGTCCTATCTATATATCTGTTAGGGAAAAAATTAGCTAAATCTGATAGTGTTCTAATGCCTAACTCTTTCCTAAGCAAATCTGCTCTTGAAGGACCAACTCCTTTTAAATATTCAATCGAAGTATGTAAACCAGTTCTTGACAAAAGTGTAAATATTTAAAGACGAATATACTAATTTGCATGTTGAAAGTAAATGAATTTATTAGTTTATATTTGAAAAAATATATTAATAAAATTTCATTGAATGCCTATTATTTCATTCATAATTTCCTTTAAAACTTTTTCTCATTTTGGAAGAATAAAAGAGTGCAATTAAAAAAGTTATGGTATGATGATATTTTCAATATAATAAAATGAAAAATTTAAAACTAACTGTTGGTATTGTTTTATTAACTCTAATTATGATTGAGTCTACCTATTCCCAAGATTGGGCAAATTTGAATCGTTATAAAATTGAAAATGAAAATCTTAACTTACCAGATCCCGATGAAAATCGTATTGTATTTATAGGAAACTCTATAACTGAAGGATGGAGTCTGCATCATCCTGAATTTTTTATAGGTAAGCCTTATATCAATCGTGGTATTGGCGGTCAAACAACCCCCCAGATGCTAATCCGTTTCAGACAAGATGTAATTGATCTAAAACCAAAAGTTGTTGTCATATTGGCAGGAACTAACGATATAGCTGGTAATACAGGTCCGATGACCCTTGAAATGACTCGCAACAATATTATCTCAATGTCTGAAATTGCTCAAGCCAATGGTATAAACGTAATTATTTCTTCAGTCTTACCCGCTTACGATTATTCATGGAAACCAGGACTAAATCCTGATAAAAAAATTCCATTACTAAATGAAATGCTTAAGCAATATGCCGAAAACAAGGGTTTTGTATATCTCGATTATTTTGCATCAATGGTAGATGAACGAAATGGATTAATAAAAGAGTATGGCTCAGACGGTGTACATCCAAATGAAATGGGGTATAAGGTTATGGCACCTCTAGCTGAAGCAGCCATAGAAAAATCTTTAAACCAATAAATAGATGCAACTCAAAATTCCACCGGCGTTACAAGCCTTTATTTTTGGGTTGTCAATGTGGATCATTGATAAATATTTTACAATTGGTAATTTTACTTTTATCGGACAAAAAATGACAGCTAAAATTATTTTCTCTTTTGGGATTTTAATTACTTTTTTAGCTATTCTGAGTTTTAAAAAAGCCAAAACTACTTCTGATCCAACAAATCCATCCAAAGCAACCAGTCTGGTTACTAATGGTATTTACAAATATTCAAGAAACCCAATGTACTTGACAATCGTAATTGTACTATTTTCATGGATGATGGCATTAGGAAACATATTTAATGTAATTATCTTATTCATATTTGTTTATTACATAACAACTTATCAGATTAA
>CAZJCZ010000229.1:0-1391 GCA_964544575.1 uncultured Flavobacteriaceae bacterium
GAATTTGGGTTTTTTTATGGTTTGCCCGAAGGAGGAACCAATGAGTTGGCTATAAAAGGTTGTGAAGAAATTTTAACCAAGCAAGATAAAATATATGATTGTGTGTGTGTTCCGGTTGGAACTGGTGGTACGATTTCAGGATTGATAAACGCTGCGAAAGAGAATCAAAAAATACTGGGTTTTCCTGCCTTAAAGGGTGATTTTTTGCAAAAAGAAATTAGTTCATTTACTAATAAAGGTCAGTGGTCAATAATTTCTGATTATCATTTTGGGGGTTACGGTAAAATAAATAGTGAGTTAATTACGTTTATCAATCAGTTTAAGCACGAAACTAAAATTCCGCTTGACCCCGTTTATACAGGAAAAATGCTTTTTGGAATTGTTGATTTGATCCGTAAAGGATATTTTAAGAGTGGCAGCAAAATTTTAGCCATTCATACCGGTGGCCTGCAGGGAATAAGTGGAATGAATATTAAATTGCAACAGAAAGGGTTGCCATTAATTATCTAACATGAAGTATTTAAAAATAGTAATAATGATCGTTTTTTTGGATTTTTTAGCCAGTTGTGGCTCTCATAGAACAACCACGATTATAAAATCTTCACCTAATAAAATTACTGAAGTAGCTAAAAGAACACCTGAACCTATAGAGGTTCAAAAGGTTGAAGGTGCTGATGCTGTTTTGGAAGACTTAAAAAGAAGAAAACCACATTTGAGTGAAAGTACCTTGGCCTATTTAGAAGAATATAATGACATTGCCATTTTAGAAATGTTATCATATAAAATTCCGGCAAGTATAACATTAGCGCAAGGCATATTAGAATCTAACAGTGGTAGGAGTAGACTGTCAGTTAGGGGTAATAATCATTTTGGAGTAAAATGCCACAAAAGCTGGAAAGGGAAGCGTATGTACCATGATGATGATGCAAGACAAGAATGTTTTAGAAAATATGAACACCCATTTTCATCTTTCAGAGATCATTCATTGTTTTTGTATGGTCGTGATCGTTATGCGGCGTTATTTGATTTAAAACAAAAAAATTATAAGGGATGGTCTAAAGGTTTGAAAAAAGCGGGTTATGCTACAGATCCTAAATATCCTCATAAATTGATCGACCTTATTGAAAGTTATGAATTATATAAATTTGACGATTTTGAAGATGATTTTCGTTATAACGGGCAAGTAGCTAAAAAGCATGATGACAATTCGTATAAAAACTCATATGTTGTGGTAAATAAAGGAGATACCCTTTATTCAATTGCTTCCAATAATAATTTAACTGTTGATAAGTTAAAATGGATTAACGGATTAAAAAGTAATGAAATTTCAATTGGTCAAAAATTATATGTAAAATAGAAAACCCGACTATTGCCGGGTTTTCTATTTATGT
>CAZJCZ010000229.1:1491-3397 GCA_964544575.1 uncultured Flavobacteriaceae bacterium
TTAACAAAGCTTTAACGAAGGTTAGTTTTAATGGAAATTGCTGTTATTTATTTCTGCTATTGATAACTTCAACAACATCTATATTTTTCCACTTTGAAGTAATTTCGAAATAATCGAATGGAAGCCTGGATTTTTGATCTTCTAAATCTCCTTTTGCAAAGGAACGTTGTAAAATATCTTCAACTAAAAAATCTAATGGTTCACTTTCAGGATGATATTCATCTTTTAATGATAACTTAAATACATTGGCAGTTGTATTATACCAAAAAGCTTTCCAACCACTACGGTATTCTTTTACTAAGTCAAATGCTGTTATACCGGTTTGTCTATGTAGTAACTTAATGAGTATTCGACCCTCTGTTCTTGTCATTTTTTTGAGTTTTTCTGTAAACTCACCTTCCATATATTTTTGCATTTTTTTTGTATGCTTTCTCCGTTTGCGTTTAGAACGGATCTGTGCTAGTTGCTCGTTGAGTTGAATCAATCTTTCTGCCGCTAACTTCGCATAAGGATAAGCATTGTGTACTTTTTTCCAATACCAATAATAATAACGTTTTTCTTTAGTGGTTTTAAAATTAAACTTACTCAAAAGTAGGATTTCATCCAATGAGAATATTAAAGAATCACCTCTTATAATTATCATATCGTTAATAATGGTATCCTTTCTGATTTCTTGAGCTGAACTTAAAAAAGATAGCAAAACAATGCATAAAAATGTAAATTTCCGCAACATATTATTTCTTGTTAGCAAAGAGCCAAAAACTGTTCCAAAATTAAAATATAATATGGAAGTGTATGAATTATTAACGTTAATTTTGGTATAAATTATTACATTCGTATAAATATTTTTAATCATGGCAAAAAAGAGCTTACTCAATAAAAAATCACTCACCTTTCTTGAAAAATATTTAAATAACCCCTCCCCGACGGGTTATGAATGGGATGGTCAAAAAATTTGGATGCATTATTTAAAACCATATGTAGATGATTTTTTCACTGATACCTATGGTACTGCAGTGGCGGTTATAAACCCAACGGCCAAGTATAAAGTGGTTATTGAAGGGCATGCTGACGAAATTTCATGGTATGTAAATTATATTTCTGACAATGGATTATTGTATGTTATTAGAAATGGAGGGTCAGATCATCAAATTGCACCTAGTAAAATTGTAAATATTCATACTAAAAAAGGTATAGTTAAAGGCGTTTTCGGATGGCCTGCCATACATACTCGTAACAAAGCAAAAGAGGAAGCTCCAAAACCTGAAAATATTTTTATAGACGTCGGATGTAAAACTAAAGAAGAAGTAGAAAAATTAGAAATTCATGTAGGCTGTGTAATTACCTATCCTGATGAATTTCATATTTTGAATAAAAACAACTTTGTCTGTAGGGCATTAGACAATAGAATGGGAGGCTTTATGATAGCGGAAGTTGCCCGTTTGCTGTATGAAAATAAAAAGAAATTATCTTTTGGGCTATATATAGTTAATTCAGTTCAAGAAGAGATTGGCCTACGTGGGGCACAAATGATAGCAGAGCGTATTCAACCGAACGCTGCTATCGTTACAGATGTTACCCATGACACAACAACACCAATGATCGACAAGAAGAAGGAGGGGCACTGTGAGATGGGAGAAGGCCCGGTAGTTGCTTATGCACCCGCCGTACAACAAAAATTACGTGACTTAATTACTGAAACAGCTGAAAAGAATAAAATACCTTTTCAACGTGCTGCCTTATCCAGAGCAACAGGAACGGATACAGATGCATTCGCATACAGTAATTCTGGAGTGGCAAGTGCTTTAATTTCATTACCACTGCGTTATATGCATACTACAGTTGAAATGGTACATAAGGATGATGTTGAAAATGTGATCCGGTTAATATATGAATCTTTATTGAA
>CAZJCZ010000230.1:0-3391 GCA_964544575.1 uncultured Flavobacteriaceae bacterium
CCAGATAAATTTGATTTTGTAGTTCCGTCACTTTTAAAAGCATCATTATGTTCTGAACCTTTCATTTGTGCTCCACAGAACCCACTGCCATACTCAAATCCTTTAACGGCATTTATAGATAACATGGCGTTACCTAATTTTGCATGAAGCTTATTAAATATAGGTTCTCCAAATCCGACCGGAACATTTTTCACAACACAGGTAATGGTACCACCAACTGTATCACCTTGCTTTTTAATTTCTTTAATTCTTTCGATCATTTTTTCAGCATATTCCTGATCTGGACATCTAACAGCATTACTTTCAGTAAGGTTAAAATCCAGTTCTTGATAAGGTTTTTCCAAAAAAATAGAACCAACTGAGGAGGTGTATGCATTGATTTGAACCTTTGCGAGTAACTGTTTTGCCACAGCTCCGGCCACTATCCAATTTGCAGTTTCACGGGCTGATGAGCGCCCTCCGCCTCGATAATCTCTCAATCCATATTTTTTCTCATAAGTATAATCAGCATGAGAAGGGCGGAAAGTATCTTTTATATCACTATAATCTTTTGATTTCTGATTGGTATTTTTGATCATAAAACCGATTGAAGTTCCGGTAGTTTTTCCATCAAAAATACCTGATAAAAATTCTACCTGATCGGGTTCTTTTCGTTGAGTGACTATGTTGGATTGCCCTGGTTTTCTTCTATCCAATTCATGTTGAACAGCTTCCAGATCCAATTTTAATCCTGCAGGACATCCATCAATAACTCCTCCAATGGCTATACCATGTGATTCTCCGAAGGTAGTAAGTGTAAATAATTTTCCAAAAGAATTACTCATTATGATTTTCTGAAAAGTTCAAAAACAAAAGTAAAATAATTAAATTAATTCCTATTATCAATAGTAGGTTATGTTTATTTTTGAATATAATATGTGAAATCTATGGAATTATTGCATTATAAAATTTTAGTAAAAGGTAAGGTTCAAGGCGTTTGGTTTAGAAAATATACCAAAGAAAAAGCCGAAGAGCTTGGTTTAAAAGGGTATGTTAAAAATGAAGTCAACAACAACGTTTATATAGAAGCAGAAGGGTCCATAGACATTTTAACAAACTTCATTGAATGGTTATATGAAGGGTCTCCTTTTTCGAGGGTATCAGAAGTTGTATATGAATCAGGCGAATTACAAAATTATTCAGAATTTGACATTAGCTACTGAAAAACCATAGTTTTATTGCCATTACTATTACCATTATGATCAAAAATAACCTTACAAAGCCATCTCCCTTTTTAACTGACCATCTACTCATAAACCAACCGCCTGTAGCGTTACCGATAGAAAGTATCAAACCATATTTCCAATTGATCATGTCGTTATATGCGAAGATTGCCACTGCTGCAAAAGAATAAACTAATGCCACAAATACTTTGATAGCATTGCTTTTAACCAATGAAAATCCATTGATACTTGAAAGTGCTAGCAAAATAATAAAACCTACGCCGGCTTGAATAAACCCGCCATAAATCCCCACAAAAAAGAAAGCGAGTATACCTACCCAAAAGTGTTTGCCGGTTATCCTTTCCTTTAGTTCTTCAATAGATGTTTTACGTTTAAATACCATATAAACAACAATGATGACCATAATTATTGCCAATATTTTATTGAAGAGCTCACCTTTAATATCCACTGCAATTAAGGCTCCGATAATGGCGCCCATAAAAGCTGATATGGCGAGATAAATACTATACGGAAAAGAAGAAACACCTTTACTTTTAAAACCGCCTACTGCAAATATGTTCTGAATAATTATAGCTATTCTATTTGTACCGTTTGCAACATTTGGCGGCAATCCTAAAAATATTAGCATCGGTAAGGTAAGTAAGGAACCACCTCCGGCAACGATATTAATACCGCCTGCTACAAAACCAATAATAACTAATAAAACCAGATCAAAAGAAAAGTCCATGAGCTTTAGGAATAACGGTGGTAAAAGTACATTTTATTTATAATAAATAAATTGAAAAAATCTCAACTTATATTTCAACAAATTAAAAAAGCTTTCTATATTTGCACCCGCATTCAGGGAATACCTGATGAGGCACTTTGGAGAAATGGCAGAGTGGTCGAATGCACTAGTCTTGAAAACTAGCGAGGGTCATACCTCCGGGGGTTCGAATCCCTCTTTCTCCGCTGAGTGAATATCAAAATTCACTAAAACCCTGTAAATTAAATGTTTACAGGGTTTTTAATTTTATTTAATACCATTTAATAGTAATTATTATCAAATAAAAGGAGTCTAATTAGGGGTCAGTTAGGATTAAACCCTAACTGACCCCTAATTTTATATAAACACCTATATTTACTGATAGTACAGAGAGGTAAGTTTAATTATTTTTTGTATATTTAATGACAATTATTAGTAATAAATTCACTGACCCCTATGAAAAATTCTTTTTCTTTATTATTTTATATTAAGCGAAGTAAGATAGATTCTAATGGTAAATCTAATGTTTACTCAAGAATCACAGTTAATGGAAGGCGTTCGGAATTTAGCATTAGGCGTAAAACTGATATTAATAAATGGAGTTCTAAAGCTGGGAAGGCAAAAGGGTTTTCAATCGAAACAAAGGAGTTTAATCATTTTATAAATTCTATTCGTTTAAAAATTCATGAGATATATCAAAGACTAGTTAACGAAGAAAGAAGTATATCATCTCAAATAATAAGGGATATTTATCTTGGTAAGCAAGAAAATTATAAAATGTTGCTCAAAATATTTCAAGATCATAATAATCAGGTTGATAGTTTAGTTGGTAAAGATTTTGCTGCAGGTACAGCTGAAAGGTATAGAACTACTAGGAACCATGTAGCACATTATATTAAATTGGAATATAATGTAGATGATATTCCTGTAAAAGATGTAAATCATAAATTCATTACTGGTTTAGAGTATTATCTTAAGACTGAAAGAAATTGTAGCCATAATACTGCCATAAAGTATATCACTAATTTTAAGAAGATTATTCGTATTGCATATGCAAATGATTGGATAAATAAAGACCCTTTTTTTAATTGGAAAGCAAAATTAAAGGTTATTGATAGAGAATTTTTATCGAAAGAAGAAATTCAAAAAATGATTCAAAAAGAATTGCATACTAAGCGACTTGACCAGGTTAAAGACATTTTTATTTTTTGTTGTTATACTGGACTAGCTTATGCAGATGTAGAAAAACTTTCTAAAGATGATGTTGTCATTGGTATTGATGGAGAACGTTGGATTAAAACCAAGAGAGCCAAGACAGATACTAGATGTAATATTCCTATTCTCCCTACTGCTGAGGAGATAATAGAAAAATATAAAGAGCATAGAGATATTGTCAATGGAGAAAGGCTCCTTCCTGTATTAA
>CAZJCZ010000231.1:0-3377 GCA_964544575.1 uncultured Flavobacteriaceae bacterium
TAATTTAATAATAATATTCTAATGTTAAGAAATTGTTACCAATTATTATGTTTTTAATTTGTAATAATTAAAGGAATTGAAAATTATTTTTTCCTTTTATGTTTTAATTTTTCGGCATCAACATAAAAAATTATTTCTTCTGCAATATTTTTGATCAAATCACCAACACGTTCCAATTTTTTAACTACTGAAAATAGGATCAATGCTTGCTGGGTAATAGAAATATCTTTCTTTATTTCTTCCTCAATAACAGTAAAAGCTTTGATATTTATTTTATCTAAAACTTTGTCTTTTTTAAATACTTTTCTCGCCGTTTTCACATCTTTTTCCGTGTAGGCAAATGTAATGTAATCTATCATTGAGTCTATGGTCTCGTACATCTTGTCAAACTCAAGGGCTTTTAATAAGTGCGGCGCTATTTTTTTATCTTCTTCAACTACATATTTAGAAATGTTATAGGCATGATCCGCTATTCTCTCCAGTTCAGCATTCATTTTTAGAACAGCCATGATAAAACGTAAATCAACGGCCACAGGATTATAAAGTGCTAAGAATTTTTCACAATCTTTTTCAATTTTTAGATCAAGAGAATTAACCCGTTTTTCCGTATTCATAACCTCTTCTGCCAGATCAATATCGTTATTAACAAATGCTTCCCGAGCTTTGTCTAATTGTGACTTGCATAAAGTTAGCATTTCAAAGCCAGATTGATTTAACGATACTCGTTGTTCTTTTGTATTCATAATAGTATGCTATTTAATTTTTATCCAAAACGACCTGTTATGTAATTTTCCGTTTGTTTTTTCTCAGGATTTGTGAATATTTTTTTTGTTTTATCGTACTCAATAAGATCGCCAATGTAAAAGAAGGCAGTATAATCACTAATTCTACTCGCTTGTTGCATATTATGTGTGACAATAATTATAGTGTATTTTTTTTTCAGCTCCCTAATCAGGTCTTCAATTTTTGCTGTAGAAAGGGGGTCTAGCGCAGATGTAGGTTCGTCCATTAATATAATAGATGGTTCTACGGCCAATGTTCTGGCAATACACAAACGCTGTTGTTGCCCCCCTGAGAGTGCTAATGCTGACTTTTTCAACTTATCCTTAACATCATCCCAAAGATCTGCTTGCCTTAAAGCCTTTTCTACCCGTTCATTGATAAACTTCTTATCTTTTATCCCCTGTATTTTTAATCCGTAGGCAACGTTTTCAAAAATAGATTTAGGAAACGGATTTGGTTTTTGAAATACCATACCTATTTCTTTACGTAGTACCTCAACATTGACTTTTTTCTTATAAATATTCTTTCCGTTAATCTTGATCTTACCTTCCATACGAAAGCCATCAATATAATCGTTCATTCTGTTAAATAAACGAAGAAAAGTTGATTTTCCACAACCGGAAGGACCAATAAAAGCAGTTACGGTATTGGGTTTAATATCCATGTCAATACCATTAATGGCATTAAAATCATCATACCAAACCTTCACCCCTTTTATTTCTATGGTAGGATCCTTTTTAGTTTCTATAACCTTTTCTTTTTCTATTTTTTTATCGATAGTTGTCTCCATATTTATTTCCATTTCTTCTGCCATTTATTTCTAAAGTAAACAGCTATGCCATTCATAATAAAAGTAATTAATAATAATATAATTATTGCTGCTGCTGCATTTTCTATAAAACCATGTTGTGGTCTTGAAATCCAGTTAAATATTTGAATTGGCAGCACTGAAAATTCATCCATTGGGTTTTGAGGTGCAAACGGAACATACGCCAAGGCTCCAACTACAATTAAGGGTGCCGTTTCCCCAACAGCTCTTGAAAGCGCTAAAATAACACCGGTTAAAATCCCTCCACCTGAAGCTGGTAATATTTGATGTTGAATAGTTTGCCATTTTGAAGCCCCTAAGGCATATGAAGCGTCTTTAATAGATGATGGCACAGCCTTAATAGCTTCCCGGGTGGCAACAATAATTATTGGAAGGATCAATAAGGACAATGTTAAACTTCCTGCCAAAACACTGGCGCCAAGATTCATTAATCTCACAAAAACCTCAAGACCCAACAATCCATAAATAATAGAGGGCACCCCGGCTAAATTGGAAATATTGATCTCCAACAATCCGGAAAATTTATTCTTTTTGCTATATTCTTCCAGATAAATTCCAGCGGCAACACCCATAGGGAATGCAATTAAGGTAGTTAAGAATAAAATCCAAATACTACCCATCAATGCTGTATAGATACCCGATTTTTCGGGTTTTCTCGAAGGTAAGTTTGTTATAAAACCCCAATCAATTCTTCGAAGACCATCAATTAAAATATCGCCAATAAACACTAGGAGTAAAACCAAACCAATAATGGTGCAGAAAATACCCCAGTATTTAAATAGCTGGTCTTTCAATCTATTTTTTTGAATACTATTCATATTTTCCCTGGAATTTCTTTCTGATTCTATAGCTCAACGTATTCAATAAAAAGGTAAACACAAACAAAGTGATACCTGCAGCAAAAATGGTTCTGTATTCTAATGAACCATGTTGCACATCACCCAAGCTTACCTGAACAATATAAGCCGTAATGGTCTCTATCGGAACCGTAGGATCCAAGGTTAATCTTGGTTGTTGACCTGCCGCAATAGCAACGATCATGGTTTCACCTATAGCTCGAGAAATCGCTAAAATAACGGACACGATGATACCTGATGATGCGGCGGGAACAGCTACCTTAAAGGCTGTTTGTAATTTAGTTGCCCCCATGCCATAAGATGCTTCTCTTAATGAATGAGGCACGGCATGTAATGCATCTTCACTAATAGATGATACATAAGGAATGATCATAATACCCATTACAATTCCTGCCGAAAGTGAATTAAATCCGGATAGCCCGGGTATAAATCCTTGTAAAAAAGGGGTTACCACAATTAAAGCAAAGAAACCATAAACTACTGTTGGTACAGCGGCTAACAATTCTAATAAAGGCTTGATGGTTTTTCTAAAACTTTTTGGCGCATATTCACTCAAATAAATACTGATAGACAATCCAATGGGTAGTGCAAACAGAATGGCAATTAATGTAGTGAGTAAGGTACCACTAAGTAATGGTAAAATCCCGAAATGTTTTTCAGTAAATAGGGGTGTCCATTGAGTATCTGTAAAAAAATCTACAATAGAAACTTCACTAAAAAAACGAACGGCCTCAATCGCCAGTACTAAAATGATACCAACGGTAACAGCAATTGTAACTAAGGCACTTGATAAAAGTGACTTTTCGATTACCAGTTCTTTTATTTTCCGCATTAAGGATTATTTTTTAAATAAGGAAATCAGGCACTAAAAAGAGCCTGATTATCCCCATAAAAACTTCTGCTTATTT
>CAZJCZ010000232.1:0-3366 GCA_964544575.1 uncultured Flavobacteriaceae bacterium
ACAAATACAGAAAGTTGAGAGGCTAAGTCCGGGGTTAGGCCGGTATATACATAATATAGTTTTATCTCCGGGAATTGTGCTGCTAATAGTTTTTCCAGCTTTGGAGCAACTTGCTCACCTACATTACACGTGCCATCAGTTATATATAATACAAAGGCTTTTTCAGTATTTTTAACCCTTTCGAGATCTGCTATAGAATTAAGTATGGTTGGCATTAAAGAGTATAATAATTAAAGCAAAATTAAGGAAATATTAATTGCGGTCTAGCAAATTAATTTATAACCATAACCTCTAACATTAACTATTTGAAGGGTGCTATCTTGATTTAACTTTTTACGAAGTTTCGTAATAAAAACATCCATACTACGGGCATTAAAAAAATCATCATCGCCCCATAATTTTTTTAATATAAATGAGCGTTCCAACACTTGATTTTTATGTTGGATTAAATGATATAATAGATGAGCTTCCCGGTGTGTTAAAGTTTCGGTTTTAGAATTTATTTGAAGTGTTTGTTTCTTAAAATCGAAAGAATAATTTCCTAATTGAATTGGGTCATTAATATTTTCATTATTGACCCTTTTTAAAAGAGCATTGATACGAACGATCAATTCTTCCATACTAAAAGGTTTTTTTAAGTAATCATTACCTCCAATAGTAAATCCTTTTACAACATCTGAAGTTTGTGATTTAGCCGTTAAAAAAATAATAGGAATTCCCGGATCTTCTTTTCTTATTTCTGTAGCCAGAGTAAAACCATCTTTTTTAGGCATCATTACATCTAGAACTAACAATACCGGTTTCTCTGTTTTGTATGTTTGATAGGCTTGTTCGCCATCAGTACAATGTAATACTTCAAAATTCCGCGTTTCAAGGCTCTCTTTTATGATCTGTCCTAACGATGGCTCATCTTCTGCTAATAATATTTTTATTCGCTCACCCATTTGGCAACTCAATTTTAAACAAGGTATTATTGTTTTTGTCATAGACAATATTCACCTTTCCGCCGTGCTTTTCTATGATGTTCTTCGTGTAATACAAACCTATACCAAATCCTTTTACATCATGGGTATTTCCTGTTGGGATTCGGTAAAACTGCTCAAAAACCTTATCTTTTTGAGTTTTATGAATGCCATTTCCGTTATCTTTTATGAGGATTATTACTGTATCATTGTTTGATGTTAACTCAACTGTTATCGTATTGCCACCATATTTTACGGCATTATCTATAATATTTCCAACCGCATTTTCAAAATGGAACTTATCTAAGTTTAGTTGAGTTTTACCGAGTGCATTATTTAATTTAAAAGTCTTATCCGGATTTATGATTTTGTATTTTTCTATGACTTCTTCTATGCAACTCCCAATATTTACCGGTTTTTTATTAAGAACCAGATCTTCCTGGTTTAAAGCGGCTGTTTCCAATATTTTTTCTACCATTTCATTTAATTTATGAACCTGGGAATCCGCAATTGAGATATAATTTTCTGTTTTTGTTTTATCATCCAGTGCATTAAAACTTCTCAAGGCTTCCATTGCTGTTGCAATGGTAGCAATAGGTGTTTTAAATTCGTGCGTAATATTATTTATTAGGTCATTTTTTATTTCAGCGAGTTGTTTTTGTTTGTAAATGGTTTTTAACAAATAAATTAAACTGGCAATAATACTTATTGACAACAATAATGATAATAAAATACTAATAAAGGAATCTCTTAGAAGTGTTTTTGTTTCATTAGTAAAGAATAGTTCCAACTTATTTCTATGTAAAAAAGTTGATTTAGAAGTAGTAGTTAAATATTTTTTAGGAAAATTTTCTAGGTTAAATTCTTTTGTTTTTTTTACAATACTATCATTTGCGTCTCTATAGCCATAATTAAATTTTAAACCATAATTAACATTAATATTATTTCTGTCAAATTCTTCTGTTAAATAGGAATTTAATTTTTTTAGATCTAAAGTGTCACGAGAAATAGAAACAACAACTTTTGATATTAAGCTATCAAGATTTTTTGGAAAGTTACGGTCAGGTGTAAAAAAAGGATAAGAGTCATTTCTAAGATTTTTAACTATAAAAGGCTTACTAAGACTATCTTTTTTTGCCAAATTTTGTAAAGTACTATCAATTTTTTTTCTAAAACCTCTTCTTGAACTTGTGCTTACTATGATTGTATCAATTTTATCTTTTGAAGTGATTGAATCTGAAGAACTGAAAGTAATAATACCTGATTTAGTTAAATTGGCAAAATAGGCTTCTACCGAATTGTCTAAACTCAATTGTACTTTACTAATAAGGTTTTGTTTATTTATTTGATATTCTCTGTAATTCCAATACACCTGTACGATGATAGTTGTAATTATGGTAATCGCAATAAAATAAACTACGTATTTGTAATTACGCTTATTCATAATCCAAATTTAAGTACATATATTTTATTAAACGAATTGCTTAACAGACGTTAACACTAATTAACTGTGGTTTGTAGTAAGAGAATTTATATTTGTATTGAATTTAATTTATAAACATTCTAAAAAATGAAAAATATTCAATTGAAAATTGTAAGCTTTTTATTAATAATAACAGCGACAGTGAGCTCTCAAGAATTTCAAGGCAAAGCTACATATCAAACTAAAACGACCTTGGATATGGATTTTGCAAATTCCGGAATCCCGGCTGATAGAATAAAAATGATCAAGGAAAGAATGAAAAGCCGACTGGAAAAAACGTACGTTTTAACCTTTAATAAAACAGCCTCTATATATAAAGAAGAGGCACAATTGGATCAAGCAGCGGGAGGTAGAGGTGGAATGCGATTTATGATGATGGGTGGCGGAGCATCAGGAGAGCATTATAAAAACACGAAAACCAGCACATCTTCAAAAGAAAATGAGTTCAGCGGAAAAAACTTCCTTGTAAAAGATAGTTTAACTATCTATGATTGGAAAATGGAACAAGAAACCAAAATGATAGGTGAATATATGTGTTTTAAAGCTACTACAGTTGTTGAAAGACCAATGAGAAGAGAGTTTCAGTTTGGAAGACGTAATAATAGTGAAGAAGATAGAGAAGAGCGGGAAAAGAAGGAGAAAGAACAAGAAAATATGAAGGAATTAATTACTGTTGTAGCATGGTATACATTGGATATTCCTGTAAATAATGGTCCTGGTGATTATTGGGGTTTGCCTGGTTTAATTTTAGAATTAAAAGATGATAATACACAAATTTTATGCACAAAAATAGTAATGAACCCTAAAGAAAAAACGGAGTTAAAAGAACCAACTAAAGGTAAGGTAGTAACCCAACAAGATTATGACGCGATTATTGAAGAAAAAACAAAAGAAATGAGAGAAAGAATGCAAAATGAGCGT
>CAZJCZ010000233.1:0-3365 GCA_964544575.1 uncultured Flavobacteriaceae bacterium
AGCTCATCAGAACTTATTGTTAACGGTTTTTTTAATGTAATGCTTTGTTTCAATGTACTTTTAATGTCTCCTCCTTTTTCAAGAAATCGTCTCAAGTCACCGTCACTAAAAAATCCAATAGCCGCATTATCATCATCAACAATAGAAACAGCTCCAAATCCACCAGATGACATTTGAACTAAACAATCAGCAATAGTATAATTAGATTTAACAATCGGATTCTTATCTCTAATAGCATCACCAACTTTAACAGTCATCAATCGTGTATGCTCTTCAAACTGTTGAGTACCAATAGTTGTAAAATTATTTTCAGTTAACTGTTTCATTATTTTCCAAGGAACCGTTACCGTATGTGTACCTAAGTTTATAGCATTTCTAACATGCTCTGCATTACGAACTGAAGAAAACATAATTTTTGTATTATACTTATAATAATTCACTGCATCTACACACTGTTCAACTAAAGCAAGTGCATCATGACCTTCGTCTTGTAAGCGCCCTACTAAAGGGCACACATATGTCGCGCCAGCCTGCATAGCCATATAAGCTTGCTGAAGAGTATAAACAAGATGGATATTAACCAAAAAACCTTCATTTACCAATTGCCTACATGCTTTAACACCTTCCATTGAAATTGGAATTTTATAAACAGTTTTCTTTCTATCAAGACCCAATGCTTCCTGACGGTATGCTTCTTTTACAATTTCTTCTGCATTAGAACCTAAGGCTTCTATTTGCAGAACATCTACTAGTTTAGAAAGTTCTACAATTGCAGCATCCACATCTGTGATACCATGACGATGCATAAAGGTTGGTGTTGTAGTTAAGCCGGTTATAAAACCAAACTTACTTACTTCTCTTATTTCATTGATATCGGCCGAATCTAAATATAATTCCATTTTTTGATTAAAATTTGTCTTAATTAAACATTACTTCTATAGTTAACCTCCACCGCATGTAGATCTAGTAAAGGTTTTAAAAATTCTTCTAAATTTCTCATATCCAGTTGACTTGCAGCGTCACATAAAGCCTCATTTGGGCAAGGATGTGTTTCCACAAATAAACCGTCTACACCTGCTGCCACACCAGCCCTTGCTAACACATCTAAATATTGGCGTGCACCTCCACTAGGATCTGCACTTGGTATTCCATATTTTCTAATAGAGTGAGTTACATCGAAAATTACAGGATATCCGGTTTGTTTCAATTCATAAAAGCTTCTAGGGTCAACGATGAGATCATTATAACCAAATGCATATCCACGTTCAGTTAATAATATTTTATTATTACCTGTAGATTCTATTTTTTTTACAGGTTTATCCATATTTTCCGGAGCTAAAAATTGTGCGTGTTTCAAATTTATTGGTATGCCAGATTCACCTGCGGCAACCATTAATCTTGTCTGCATTACCAGATACGCCGGAATTTGAATAATATCTACAACTTCTGCAACAGGCCCTACCTGATCTGGATAATGGATATCAGTTAAAATAGGAAACCCGAATTGCGTTTTAATTTTTTCTAAAATTTTCAAACCCTCATGCATTCCCGGACCAATATAATAATCGACTGAACTTCGATTATCCTTCATAAAAGATGATTTATAAATTACCGGTATTTTTAATTTTTCCGTTACTTCTTTGATCTTTTCGGCAGTTTTCATCATTATGCTTTCCTCCTCAATAACGCAAGGACCTGAAATCAGAAATAACTCATCAGCTCCACAATTTATATCACCAATTAAAACTTTATGCTTACTCATTTATTTTAATATTATTTAAGCTGCAAATATACAATTAAATTAAACCTTTTATAAAAGTCAAAAAGCGTAATTACAACTTGAATTTCACTTTTAAAGATCAATATTTTTAGCAGCTGATTTTCTAACAATTGCACGAACATTCTCAAGGTCAGCTATAGTGTCTACAGGTATAGTATGGTATTGACTTATTTCTATCTTTATTTTTTTTCCATTTTCTAACCATCTATTTTGCTCTAAAGATTCTGCCAACTCCAGTGAAGTTTGTTGCAATGATGAAAACTCCCTTAAAGCTTTTGGAGTAAAAGCGTATATGCCAACATGTTTAAAATATTTGTGTGTTTTTTGCCAGTTCGATCTATCTTCATCTCGTACATAAGGAATCACCGATCGGCTAAAATATAGAGCATTTTTAAATTTATCTAGTACAACATAAACACCGGCTTCAAATAAATTTTCATTTTCCGCAACTGGATTAACCAATGTCGCCAATTCAGTTGTATTATCATCAAAACAAGATATTAAAAGTCTTAATTGTTCAGGTTCCAATAAAGGTTCATCTCCTTGAATATTAATTATTACATCAAAATTTATATCGGATTCCGTAGAAAAAACTTCATAAGCTTCAAGACAACGATTTGTACCTGTATTATGTTTTGATGAAGTCATTACTACATTTCCACCAAAATCCTGCACAACTTTTTCAATTCGATCATCATCAGTAGCAACTAATACCTCCTTTAAGATTAGTTTCGCTTGTTCATAAACCCTCTGTATCATAGGTTTGCCACATATATCAAGCAAGGGTTTACCTTCCAATCGAGTAGAGCCGTATCTGGCAGGAATTATTCCTAAAACGTTCATTATTATAAATTTTAATGCAAATATCTACAATATAATTATAGTAGGCATTTATTCAGGAAATTAATTGGATTTAAGATAGCAGTAATAAAAAAACTTACTATATTTGCGCACTTAATTAATAATCTAGGTCGTGTACCTAAAAATTTAACAAATATGTCAGTAAAAATAAGACTACAAAGACACGGGAAAAAAGGGAAGCCATTTTATTGGATTGTTGCCGCTGATGCTCGTGCAAAAAGAGATGGTAGGTTATTAGAAAAACTAGGGACCTATAATCCTAACACCAACCCTGCAATAATAGATTTAGATATTGATGGTGCGGTAAAATGGTTACAAAATGGAGCGCAACCAACTGATACGGCAAGAGCAATTTTATCGTACAAAGGAGCGATGTTAAAAAATCATTTAGCTGGAGGTGTTAAAAAAGGCGCTTTAACAGAAGATCAGGCTGAAAAGAAATTCGATGCTTGGTTAGAAGAAAAAAGTGGTAAGATTTCAGCCAAAGCTGATGGCTTGGCGAAAGCGAAAGCTGATGCTGAAGCGAAAGCTCTTGAAATTGAAAAAGAAATCAATGAAAAGAGAAAAACTGATGCTCTTGAAGCTGAAAATGCAGCAGTGAAGGCAGAAGCAGATGCAAAAATAAAAGCCGAAGTTAAAGAAACTGAAGAAGAAGCACCTCAAACTATTGATGATGCGGTTGATGCAGCTAATGAAGCTATAGCCAAAAAAGTTGTTCCTGAAG
>CAZJCZ010000234.1:0-3358 GCA_964544575.1 uncultured Flavobacteriaceae bacterium
GCTTGTGCAGTTTCCTCGGGAAACATATGTACATCGGGCCACATTTTATTATACTGCCCACATTCCATCATAGCAAAATCAAAAGGACCATATTTTTCACCGATCTCCTTAAAATGGGGCCCATAACCACTATCACCACTAAAAAAGATATTTTCAGTTTCTGATTGTATAATCCATGAACTCCACAGGGTACTTTGCCTGTTAGAAAATTTTCTACCCGAAAAATGCCGCGCAGGAGTACATTTAAAAATTAAATTTTCATAGCTTGTTTCTTGCCACCAATCTAACTCAACAATGCGATCAGGTTCTACTCCCCAAGCTATTAAATGAACCCCTACACCCAACGGGGTATAAAACATATCAACTTTATCTTTTAATTTTTTTATCGATTCGTAATCCAAATGATCATAGTGGTCATGGGATATGATGACGGCATCAATCTTAGGTAATTTGTCAACTACGATAGGAAGTCCTTTACTAAACCGCTTTCCACCTAACCAAGGATGTGGAGCAGGAACATCGCCAAACATGGGGTCTATTAGAATGATTTTATCCTGTATCTGCAATAGAAATGCAGAATGCCCGAACCATATGAGTCTTGTAGGACTATGATATTCTGTAATGTTGGTTGAGTCTATATGCTGTACAAGGATATCATTTTCGGGTCTTCCGTTCGGCACTTTCTCAAAGAAAAATTTTCTAGACATCGATAATATTTTACCTAAACTAGCGTCGAGATCCACTTTTTTCTTATTGACAAAAACATCCTTTTTAAAATTTCCTGATTTGGCATATTCAAGTTGTTGTTCTTTAGAAATATCACCACCAAAAGCTGGACTAAAATTGATAAATAAAATAACTGTTATTATTAATACCGTAATGATTATTCCTAATACTACTATCATACGTTTTATATATTTAAATATTCGTTTCAATATTATTGGTTTTTCTGTTTCGATATTCATTGAATATTAAAGGCGATAAAACTACAAAAATTAAAAATATCTATCTCTTTATACACATTTATCAGACTTCATCAGTATTTGATATTAAATAGGTTAACCAGACCTTTTTTAAACACTGGGTCTTGTTTTTTCTAAGGAAAGATTACATGATACTATTACACAAAATAGAACTCCTCATTTAATTTAAATATTCAAAATTACTTTTGGCGGATAACTAATAAAATGCCTAATTTTGAATAAAATCAAACACTTCGTTTATGAAAAAAATCATATTTATTCCATTATTATTATTTATATTCTTGGTTTCTGCGCAAGAAACAAAACATCTTACATTAGAAGATGCTGTTTTAGGTTATTATAAAGGCCTTTATCCAGCACAAAAATCCTTACAATGGGTTACAAATAGTAATAATTATTATTCTTATGTAGAAAATAATATGCTGTTTATTGAATCTGCTACGGCTTCAGATATTGAAACAAAAACTCCTTTAGTTAATTTAAAGGAAATTCAAAAAACAGTTCCGGATTTAAAAAGAATGCCTAACTCTTTTTTAAAAATTACAACTGAATTCATAATTCTCAATCATAATAATGCAATTATTAAATATAATTATAAAAGCAAAAAAGTCTTAGAAAAAATAGATTTTCCCAAGGAATCTGAAAATACAGATTTTAACTATAAAGCGAATGCAGTTGCTTATACAATACACAATAACTTATATATAGCAACTCCTAAAAATTCAAAGATAAGTGTAACCAACTCACAAGATAAAAATATCGTTTCTGGTCAAGCAATAGCGCGATCAGAATTTGGTATTTCAAAGGGCATTTTTTGGAGCCCCAATGGAAATAACTTAGCATTTTATCAAAAAGATGAAGGCAATGTAACAGACTATCCCTTAGTTGATCTCAATACTACACCTGCAAGCTTAGATAATATTAAATATCCTATGAATGGTATGGGTAGTGAAATTGCCAAAGTTGGTATATATAATTTAAATAGTCAGAAGTTAACATATTTAGATATAGATACGTCAGACGAGCATTACTTAACAAATTTATCTTGGTCTCCGGATGATAAATATGTTTTTTTAGCTGAATTAAATAGGGATCAAAATCATATGTGGTTTACAATGTATGAAGCTAGTACTGGCAAAAAAGTAAAAACCATTTTTGAAGAAAAAAATGATAAATGGGTAGAACCAGAACATATCGCAGTTTTTTTACCAAATAGCAATACAAAATTTTTATGGTTAAGTGAACGTGATGGTTTTATGAATCTTTATTTCTATGATATTAATAAAGGTCTGATAAAACAACTTACAAATTTTGATTGGGTCGTTAAAAAAATTATAGGTTTTGATGAAAAAAGTAAAAACCTAATTATATCAGGAACCGGAAATGATCCTAGAGAGAATAAAGCTTACAAAGTTTCACTAAAAAATGGTAAAGCTGAACTGTTAACCCCAGATAACGGGACACATCGTATACAATTGAGTCCAAATGGAAATTATATTATAGATTCTTATTCGAGCATAGATGTGCCGCGGGTTATAAAAATAAAAGCTCTTAACAAAAAGAAAGAGCGAGTTGTTTTTACAGCAGATAACCCAATTAAAAACTACCAGTTAGGCAGTACAGAATTAGTAGCGTTAAAGGCAAAAAACGGCGTTGATCTATATGGTCGAATTATTAAACCTGCCAATTTTGATATTACAAAAAAATATCCTGTATTAATCTATGTGTATGGCGGACCACATGCACAAATGGTAACAAATTCTTGGTTAGGAGGCTCTGGTCTTTGGATGCAATGGATGGCTGCAGAACAAGATTATATAATATTTACATTAGATAATCATGGCTCTGCTTCTCGTGGTTTTGCTTTTGAAAGTATTATACACAGACAAGTTGGAGAGCAAGAAATGGAAGACCAATTAATTGGCGTTGATTATTTAAAATCACTATCATTTGTAGATGAGAATAGATTGGCCATTCATGGATGGAGTTATGGAGGGTTTATGACAAATTCTCTTATGTTGCGTCATCCGGGAGTATTTACAACAGGGGTCGCCGGTGGGCCTGTAACCGATTGGAAATGGTATGAAGTTATGTATGGTGAACGCTATATGGATAGATGGCAAGAAAATGAAGAAGGATTCGATAAATCGCGCATTCATAATTATGTTCGAAATCTTGATGGAAAACTTTTAGAAATTATTGGAAGTGTAGATCCAGTTGTTGTTCCGCAACACACGATGACATTGCTTAATTCCTTTATAAAAAATAAAAAACAAGTCGACTTTTTAAGTTATCCAATGCATCCTCACAATGTTAGAGGAAGAGATAGAGCACATTTAATGAAGAAAGTGTTAGATTATATTATTGAAAATAAT
>CAZJCZ010000235.1:0-3334 GCA_964544575.1 uncultured Flavobacteriaceae bacterium
GCATGTAAAAGACTTTTTAAACTCTGCAACCAAGGGGAGCAGACAAGATTGTGTCTACAGACACACATCTTGTAAATTTTTCCCTTGATTCTGATATACTTTTTTTCGCTTAAATTTTAATACTTCCATTTCTCTGAAATGTGTTATTTTGTATTCAGCGACTAAATAATCTTTTATATCATAATTTTTAATATCAAAATCTAGACGATTTACGACATACATTTTACCTGTATATTTTCTATTTTTTTTAACTCGAAAAGGGTGTCTTTTTTTGTTTAAGTGAAATTTAAATCTCATTTCACCAAAAAATTGGTAAATCCCATCTGTTAGAACCGATTTCAAATACTTATCTCCCGATAATTTGGATAAGGTTTCAGCGAAATCAAATTCACCTTTAAAAAAACCTTTTCCATCAATATCTCTAATATTCATTATAATTCCAGAATCAATCATTTCGTCCTTCTTTGGTTCATTCTTTGGTTTTAAAAAACCACCATATAAACCATTGATTTCTTCAAAATAGTTCTTTGATAATTTTAGCTTTTGAGAATAATAAAACCAAAACAATAGAATTATTGGAGTAAAAATATTGATTAAGTTATTTATATCTTCAATTTTGATTGAACAAAAAATGTTTCTCATATTCTACTTTTTATATTCTTTGAGCATTACCACCAACGGTTTGAATATGGTGCGTTTGGCATTGTAATGTTCCAATATTTCAATTTACTACTATGTTTATTTATTGCAACTATCCTCATTTTAAGCATCATCTACTAAATGTACTATCTTTTTTCAGTCATCATAATACAAGTAACTAAGAATATTGTTAAAAAACCTTATGGTGAAATAAAAAGAAGCCGTAGCTGAAATAACTGTCCTCAGTAATAATTAAATGATCCAGTAGGGTTATATCCATTAGCTTTGCAGCATCTTTTACCTTCTTAGTAATATCTATATCCGAACGACTTGGTTTGAGACTTCCAGATGGATGGTTATGAGAAAGGATAAAACCTGTAGCCATAGAGAGTAAAGCATTTTTTAATATTAACCGTATGTCAACTAATGTTCCGGTAATACCTCCAATGGAAATAATACTAAATCCCAGGGTCCTGTTTGAGTTGTTTAAATACAATACAACAAATGCTTCCCGGTACGTTAACTCAACAGGATAAACCTTTCGGATATATTCATTTACAATAGAGGATTGCGTGACTTTAACATTGGGTATGTCTTTTTCTATTTTATAAATAGCAGACATCTCTTTTAAT
The DNA here is from genome assembly GCA_964544575.1 of uncultured Flavobacteriaceae bacterium. GTDB lineage: Bacteria > Bacteroidota > Bacteroidia > Flavobacteriales > Flavobacteriaceae > Aureibaculum. The sequence goes on from CAZJCZ010000235.1 coordinate 1,272, forward strand.
TTTGATTTAAAAATTTTCATGATTTCTGGGAATTAAAAAAGGGAGCTACTGATTAAGTAACTCCCTTTAGGGTTAATAAATGAAATGAAAGTTTTATAAAACTGGACTAATTGTAAATAAGAATATTAAGGACAATAAACTTATGTCAATTATATTTTTGGAGATATAATTAATTGCAATCAAGAATACTAATTACTCTTTAATAATTTCAAGAATATGATCAGCCAAATCGTAGCCACCTTTCCGATCTTTCAAAATATCGGAAATATCAAAACCATATTCATTGGCTTTTTTGTTCCACAAATCATAAGCATCACTATCCGGAAATAAGGTTACTCTTTTTAATTGTAAAACTTCACATCTTTTGGGAGTCAAATTACTTTTTCCTCCAGAGGCTAACCAGACAAAATCCTCAAAAAAGAGTGACGCTATTATCGCTGTTTTCTCACTTTCGACTATAGCTACAGGTCCATCATTATTATTTAACAAGTGCTCACCAAAGAAGCAAGGTTTGCTATTAAAGTCAACTAATTCTAAAAGTCTAGGGATTGATGTAAATAGTTTCTTTGAACGCTTCCCAGTATAGGGACTGTACACCATAACCTTACCATTGTGCACTCTATTTTGTGAATCTATTTGCCAAAACACTACAGAACCTTTAAACTTGATTGATGTGCCAATACGGTACTTCTTAATAGCTTTGTTTACATCATCCTTAGGGAAATTCTTGTATAAAAATATTATAAAGCCATTGCCCTTATAACTTTGCATATATTCATTAACAAACTTATTATCAATATAAGAAATTGGTTTGGGAGGAGGTGGAGTCCAATCTAACATTTTTCTCTCATAATCACTCTCTAGATCATTATCCAGAAAGAACTGTTTAGGAGTGTAATGGTATCCACATTTAGACTCCCTATCACATCTACCAACGTTTTCTCCTAAATAACTTTTAGTCTTATTATCAATATACTTAACGAAAGTATGACGTCTATCTTTACATTCTGGACACAGATGTTTTGATTTTTTATTTGAATATTCTTCGAGAGAAAATCTAAAATCCATAATCAATTAATTAAATATTATCAATAAAAGTATGTTCATGTAGCCAATTTTAATTAATGTATTGATTATCAATATATTATATACATATTATATATGTCCATTGATATGTCTAACTTATGTCCATTGATATGTCCATTTTATTTTTGATATAAATAAGTATTTATTTTTGGACATATCAATGGACACATTTTGGACATATGTTAAGTATCTAAAATATATTCTAAATGATTGATAAACAACATATTATAATTTATTGGACATATGGACATATAAATATAAGTATCTTAACCAATTAATGATTCGTATCTTCTTTTGAAAATGTAATAATTACCTCGTTTAACTCCTTTTTACTCATTTTATCAAGGTTATCATATTGATCAGGATAATCTCTTTTCAAATAGGCAACTCTCTGTTTTAACGTGTTTCTATGGATTCCTTTCCCATCTTGCGCTTTTTGATACGACCCATATAATCTATAATTTGCTGCAGCAAACATCTTTTCAAGTTGTCTCTTGAATGTTTTTACACGCTTTTATAAAGTTTTGATAGGAATATGTCATATTGATGGTAGGATGTCCCTGTCAGACTTTTACATCTTAAAATCTGAAATTTTACAAGAAGTCCGTCCAATTATTATTTCGTTACCCAATGTTTTGTTATTCATCTAATAGCTGAAGAATTACTAGATATGCACAATGATCCGATGCAATAGTATCCTGAATAACTTTTGTTTCCAGCACTTTCCACCTGTTTCTCGGATAAAACATTATGTAATCAATTTTTTTAACAGGATTATCAGAAGGATAAGTATAGGTTAAACTATCCTTGCTGTAAGAAGCTGTCCACATTTCTTCAAGAATGTTTATCGGAGCACTTCCTGGTATAGCATTAAGGTCTCCGGCTAAAATGGTAGGGTATTTATTTAAGGAAAATACTTCGATTATTTTTTTTACTTGAGCTACCCTGTCTTTTTCATCTTTTAAATGATCTAGATG
>CAZJCZ010000236.1:0-3310 GCA_964544575.1 uncultured Flavobacteriaceae bacterium
GATAGGCTTATCTGTTGTTGACAAAAGGAACTGATAGAAATTAGAAAGAAAATTGTAATAAGTACATTTATTTTTGGATTTCTCATTTTGCGTTTGTTTTAATTGCCACCAACTCGTTATATGTGGAATTAATATACACATTATTCCTATTTTTTTCCGGATAAGAGGAAGTTTTGTTCTTGTTTTTGGGAATTGAATATCGTTTTTCATTTTAAATAATTATAATAAATCTAGTTCGAAGATTACGTGAACAAGTGTGTAGAAATTTGTACGATTAATTTATACTATTGCAGAATGCCACTGTAATGCCCTTGGAGCTTTTCTAACGAGATTATTCTCATAAATAAGTAATAATTTACTGCAATTTTACATAACGCTTATTATGACTTAAATTTGAGTTATAATGTTCCGCGTTATGTTATTTTACTTTGGTAAAAGCAAAATGTAACGCAAGGTTCCTGAAAAGTTTATTCTCGAAGTTTTTTTACGAATGTAAAGGAACACTTATTATGCGAAACGGTGTAGGAGGGAAGAATAATGTGTGTGGAATGCGTAAATGGTTTAATTCATTTTAGATTTTGTCCGGTGCTGCTAATTAAATTCCTACCAATGTTTGTGTATGGTTTGTTGCGTGTTTAAGCACCTAATTTAGCAAATACAAACCGAATAGAAAATTTGTGAGGATTTTCGTAAGTAGGCTGGAACTAGCAATAAATTATATACGGTGTTAGCAAACGTTAATTCTTTTGAAATTCTTTTATTGTTTTCCAACGATTTGGGTCAACCATTTTCCAATATATTTCGTAAAAATCTTTCTTTTCTGTATTATGGTTCTTTATAAAATCAGTGAATAAATTCGTTATTGCTTCTTTTTCTTCAGATGAGTTTGATAATAAATCAGTTTCGTTTTTATCAAATACCATGACAGATGCATAAATATGTTTCCATTCCTCAAGTCCGTTAGTCAATATAGTATATTCTTTTCCGTTTGAGAACAAATCAATCTTTTCCCACATCAAAATTGGGTGTTTTCTATTGCTTGGATATATTGCATTATTCCATTTCCCGAATTTGTCATACATTATTTTATGAGTATAGAGAGCAGAATTGACACATTCAAATCTTACTTCATTATACGAAATTGTATCATTATTATTAATCGTTTTATATTTCTCATTTAGTATTTCTGTGAAGTCATTTTCGTAAATTTTCGGACACCACTTTGTTTCTTTAACTACTTTTTGAGATGAGGAACAACTCAAAACAATAAAAAACATAATTATTAAATAAATAAATTTCATAGTTCGTTTCTAATGTTTGCTAACTCGTTATATGTGGAACTAATATACACGTTATCCTAATTTTTTACCGGATAAGAGGAAGTTTTTTTCTCCTTTTTGGGAATTGAATATCTTGCTTACGGCAAACCCGAAATATGTTTCTTTTAATAAGTAAATTGTACTATAATGTTTAGCGTTATGTTATTTTGCTTTGGGTAAAAGCAAAATGTGACTCTGATCTCCTGAAAAGTGTATTCTCGAAAGTTTTTACACGAATGAAATGGAACACTTATTATGCAAATTGGCGTAGGAGGGAAGCATATTGTGTGTGGAATGGCTACATGAATATAATCATGGATTAGTTTAATTTATTAATTTCAGATTCAATTATTTAAATTAAAGAAACCATTTCTTTTCTTAATCCAATGCCCACAGAGTAAGATGTCTTTATTTTCATAAAGAAGAATTAATAATTAAAATCAATATTGTAAATTAGAAGCACCTTTATAAAAACCCAATGGAAAAGGACAAGAAGAAATCTTTTACTAAATGGCTGGAGATCCTGCAGCAGGAAAGTTGGCAACTTGAACTATTGATTTCTGGTTTTGCGATTTTTTTATTAGCCGAATCATTTGAGCCATTAGGCAACCTAAATTATCAAATCACTCTATTAGCAAGCGGGAATAACTACTATTCAATACTTATGATCCCCTACCAGGTTTTATTGGGTGCATGGTATATTTTGATTATCAATCTTATTCTGCATGTTTTGTTACGTGGACTTTGGATCAGCACTATAGGACTGCGCTATGTGTCAGGGGATATTGATTTTAACAAGCTGAATATCAGTCCTAAATTTGATAAATTTCTTAAAAGAAAGATTGTAAGTTTCGATTTATATATCCAGAATCTGGAAAAATTATGTAGTGCTATTTTTGGTTTTACTTTTCTTATCATTTTTATTCTAATTTCAAGTGGTCTTTTTGTCTTAGGAATAGTTATCATGGCAATAACCATGGAGGCGATAAGCACTCGTTTTGGAGGTGCATGGGTCTTAATTATACTCCCTTTTTTCTTATTATATCTACTCGGCGGTTTTATATATTTCCTTGATTTTATTACCCTGGGTTGGCTTAAACGAATAAAAGGATTTGCTAAGTTTTATTATCCTATTTATCGCTTTTTTAGCATTATTACTTTGTCTTTTATCTATCGACCGATTTATTATAATTTGTTGGATAATAAATTTGGTCGCAGGGTGGTATTGTTTTTAATTCCTTACTTGATCGGTTTAACTTTAATTTCTTCTGTGTCTTTTAAGCCACAAGCCTATCTTCCGGAAAATCGCCAGTTACAATCGATTAATAACGAGACTTACGACGATACTTGGGATAAGAAAAAGCCTACATATAGTGCTAGTATTTCTTCCAAATTTGTCAAAAACGGATATATTCAGCTTTTTCTTCCTTATGTTGCACGTTCTGATGATAAAGTGATTGAGGCCATTTGTCCAGACTTAAAACCTGCTAAGTCAGGTATTTTTTTATTTGGTTATAATGATCCAGTACGATACAGTATGAATGCAGATTTGGCTTTGGAATGTCATAAACAACGTTTTAAAATTTATGTTAATAATGCACTGTTAGACAATCTCAAATTTCGATTCTATGAACACTCCGCTCGTAAAAATATTGGATTGCTGACATTATTGGATGTAGGATATCTACCACGTGGAGAACATGCAATAAAAGTATCCGTGAAATTATTTGAAAATAGCAATGGAATTGATACCTTACATTTTGATGAAACTATTGTTATTCCTTTTTGGAAAGAATAGAAAAGTATAATTTGTACTATAATTTATATTATGTTAAATAGGTTATTTAGAACCTTACTTCATTCTATACCATCTATCCCCTAATATTTAATACAGTAAATAATTTTCTTCATACCTTTATGTAGAATTCCAAAACACATAATGATGAAAAAATTGCTAAGAATAATTACAGCAGCTATCGGTGCCAAAAAAA
>CAZJCZ010000237.1:0-3302 GCA_964544575.1 uncultured Flavobacteriaceae bacterium
ATCTCTTTTAATAATTTAATGATTTCCTTTTGTACAGTTACGTCTAATGCAGTTGTTGGTTCATCAGCTATTAAAATTTCCGGGTTACATGCAATCGCCATTGCAATCATTACACGTTGTTTTTGCCCGCCTGAAAGCTGATGAGGGTATTGATTGAATATCGCTTCTATTCGCGGGAGTTTAACTTTTTTGAATAATTCTAAAACCTGTGTTTTTGCTTCCTTCTTTGATATTTGTCGATGTTGAAGGATCATTTCAATAACCTGAAATCCACAAGTTAAACTTGGATTTAATGAACTCATCGGTTCTTGAAAGATCATAGAAATTTTATTTCCTCTAATTTTTTGAAAATCCTTTTCTGATCTATTAAGTAACTCATCTTCTTGAAATAAAATGCTTCCATTAATTTCAGTTTTATTTTTAGGTAATAAGCCTAAAATGGCTAATGATGTCACTGATTTTCCTGAACCTGACTCACCTACAATTCCTAAAATTTCATTTTTTTCCAATGAAAAATTAATATTCCGAATAACCTCTGCTTGGCTATTTTCCAATCTGAATGAAATAGTAAGGTTCTTTACTTCTAGCATTTTTCTTTTGTATCAAAAACTCTCAATAAATGTACTGCTTTTTAAACTATTTATTTAAAAAATGATAAAGTGTAACTCAAAAACTTTAGCTACTTTGCAGCGCCTTAAAACACAAGTGTGAACTACTTATCTATTGAAAATATATCGAAATCTTACGGTGAGCGTCTGCTATTTGAAAATATATCTTTTGGTATCCATAAAGACGAAAAAATTGCATTTATTGCAAAAAATGGAACCGGAAAAACTACTATTCTAAATATACTTATTGGTAAAGATAGCCCAGATACCGGACAAATAATTTCAAGGAAAGGATTGCAAATTGAATACCTGGCTCAAACTGACAATCTTAATCAGGAAGAAACCATTGAGGAAGCTATTTTTAGTTCTGAGAATAAAACGCTGGATATCATTCACCAATATGAAACCGCTTTAAAAAACCCTGATGATTCTGAGGCCTATCAAAAGGCTTTTGAATTGATGGAGCAGCATAATGCCTGGGATTTTGAAACACAGTATACACAGATACTTTCTAAACTTAAATTAGATGACCTGTCTAAAAAAATTTCTACCCTTTCTGGCGGACAGCGTAAAAGGCTTTCATTGGCTATTGTTTTGATTCATAAACCAGATTTACTTATCCTTGATGAGCCAACAAACCATTTAGATCTTGAAATGATAGAATGGTTGGAAGATTTTTTTAAAAACGAAAAGATCACTCTGCTCATGGTTACACATGATCGGTATTTTTTAGAACGTGTATGTAATGAAATAATTGAGTTAGACGAAGGGAAATTATTTACTTATAAAGGTAATTATTCTTATTATTTACAGAAAAAAGAAGAGCGGATTGCAATCGAACAAACTACCCTTGGTAAGGCTAAGAATTTGTTTAAAAAGGAATTGGAATGGATGCGGCGTCAGCCAAAAGCGAGAACTACAAAATCAAAATCAAGAATAGATGATTTCTATCAAATAAAAGAAAGAGCACATCAACGAAGGGAAGATCATAAACCACAGCTTGAAATTAACATGGAGCGCCTTGGAGGCAAAATAATTGAGTTGCACAACGTATCTAAGTCTTTTGATGATAAAGTAGTCCTAAACGCTTTTAATTACGTTTTTAAACGAGGTGAACGTATTGGCATTATAGGTAAAAATGGTACAGGAAAAACGTCTTTTTTAAATATCATTACCGGAAACTTAGCTGTTGATTCTGGTAAAGTTATTGTTGGTGAAACAATTAAGTTCGGCCATTATTCCCAAGACGGAATTGAGATCAAGGAAGGGCAAAAAGTAATTGAAGTCATTAAAGAGTTTGGAGAGTACATACCGCTGGCCAAGGGACAAAAAATTTCTGCCGGACATTTATTAGAGCGATTTTTATTTGATAGAAAAAAGCAATATGACTTTGTTGAAAAACTATCAGGTGGTGAATTAAAGCGTTTGTATTTGTGCACTGTTTTAATTCAGAATCCAAATTTTTTAATTTTAGATGAACCCACGAATGATCTTGATGTTTTAACGCTCAATGTGTTGGAGAATTTTTTACTTGATTATCCGGGTAATTTGATAGTGGTTTCACACGATAGGTACTTCATGGATAAAGTTGTTGATCATCTTTTTGTGCTTGATGATGGGGGAAATATAAGCGATTTCCCTGGTAATTATTCAGATTATAGAATTTACGAAGACTCACAGCCATCAAAAGAAATTACTAAAGAAAAAAAAACAGATACACGCTTAAAATCTACCCCAAATGGAAAATTGTCCTATAATGAGCAACGAGAATTTCAACAGTTAGAAAAAGATATTGCAAAATTAATAAAAGAAAAAACTGGTATTGAGAAGCAATTTGAAGATAACCAAATTGAAGATGAAAATGTAAACGTAGTTTCTCAAAAACTTCACAATCTAATTGTACTTCTTGAAGAAAAGGAAGACCGTTGGTTAGAACTATCTATGAAACTTGAAAATTAAACATAAGTTATTTCATCATCCTGTAGAATTTCTAAGTTGTTAAACCTAAGTAGTAATTGCGCCACAGCTATCGTATCTCTTTCACAATATTTGATTATTCTATCAAGATCATTCTCTATATAATAAACAGCAGCCACCTGGCTTCCATCAATATCTTGTTTTGGTGATGGTATACCTAAAATATTGGCTAATAATTTTAATGAAGTATAATGTTTATAATCACCAAATTTCCAAAGTTCCATAGTGTCTAAATGTGAGACTTCCCAAGGTTTTTTCCCAAACAAATTTAATTTGTCCGGTAAAGAAATATTGTTGATGATCATTCGTCTTGCTATATAGGGGAAATCAAACTCCTTACCGTTATGTGCACATAATAAATGATTAGGCCTCTCAAAATGGTTTTCTAACAGTTTTTTAAACTCTTCTAATATTTGTGATTCTTTTCCTGAAAAGGATTTAACTCTAAAATTCCTTTTAGAATCTATATTTACAAAATACCCTACGGAGATACATATGACTTTTCCAAACTCTGCCCAAATGCCTGCTCGTTCATAAAACGCTTCTGCGGTTATTTCATCTTTACGCTGGTATTGTGTCTTTAAGGCATATAATTCTTTCTTTTCTTCTGATAATTCAGAAAAGGTTGCGACTTCCGGAACCGTTTCTATATCTAAAAACAATATATTTTCTAACTTAACTTTATCGAGCATCTTTCAAAATTTTAATAAATATAAT
>CAZJCZ010000238.1:0-3274 GCA_964544575.1 uncultured Flavobacteriaceae bacterium
TTGAAATATTCTTCAAAAGAAGCATTTCCATAAACTTCAGGTTCTCGCTTACCTAGTAAGTTTAAATTAGGACCGTTGATGATAATTATTTTCATAAAGCTAATTTATCAAAAAATAATATAAAAAAAGCGGCTTATAGCCGCTTTCATATCAGTATTATTTTTACTAAAATCTAAATCCTGCGCCTACACCAAATGCGGCTATTGTAGAACCGTCTTTGCTCATGCCTTTATAAAACGCAAAAACATCCATAGTTTCACTTTTCCAGCCAGCTTTTGGTTGATAATAAAAAGCTCCTGAGCCACCGCTTTGCGTTGAAACAGCATAACCTAAATCAACAGCACCAAAAATATTATCAGCAAAGCTGTAACGCGCTGTTCCTGCCAATGGGATAAATCCAAAGTCATCCGCTTCTACTGTAAAATCTACTCCGTCTCCAGAAAAAGTTTGATCTTTTCCGGTAAAATGCGTATAACCAGTAGTTAACCCTACATCAAACCCTTCCGCAACGTTAAATAAATAAGACAGATCAACACCAAAATTCAAACCTGAGTAATCAGAGATGTCTCCAGAAGGAATCCCAACATGAATACCTGCCGTAAGGCCTTCTTGAGCATTTACACTCGTAAAACTAAAAATTGCCAACATGGCAACAATACATAATTTTTTCATAATTTTAAATTTAATTCGATTTAATAACGCTAAATAAGGAAATAAATTTTACAAATTAAATTTTTATCAACAGAATATTAACAACCGTTATTAACAATTGTTGATAATCAAATAGTTAAAATTAAAATTTGGAGGTAAAATTCAATTGAAAAATAATATAGATGAACAAGTCTTACTTCCGCCAGAATAATATTTAGACTTGATTTTTAAAACTTATAAACAACTCCAGCTTGTAAAACATTCGTTTTAAGACTAGGTGTTATATTTAAAAAACCACCCGTATCCAGCAAATCATTTATACTTTTATCTACCCTGTCATTCAATCCAAATGAATATTTAGCTTGTATACTGATCTTTTCAGAAATATCAAAACCTGCACCTACAGCCATACTGAATCCGAAAGTATTTATAACTTCTTTAACAATAGACGGTACATCTAGTACAAAATCTAATTGTGGACCGGCTTGCAGGTTAAACTTCTCAGCAATATAATATTTTGCCATAATAGGTATAAAGATTGCACTTTCACCCCCAATATTGGCATATAACAATTCAGGCTGAATATGAAAATCTCCAATTACTTCAACATCAGCTAATAAACCAATATAGAAACCTCCACCATCTAAAACGTCTAGATTATTAGAAATACTGCCAATATCAAAACCTGCTATTTCTAAATCTGCAGAACCTAAAAATAATCCCCCCGTAGCACCAAAACTAACTCCTTGAGCATAAGTATTTTGTAAACTAAATATTACAAGTGTTGCAATTAAGCATAATTTTTTCATGTTTATATGATTTTAAGTTATAAAGCAAGATACAAAAAAATGGAAATTTATTATTAACTAATCATCTATTTAGTTAAAAGAAATATCCGGCAGAAACTTGTATAACCTGATTTTGATTTTTAATTTCATCAGCCCCTTCAAAGTCATTGATATTAGATAAACCCAAGTTATAACGTGCCGCTAGAAAAACCCCGCTTTCTAGTCTATATGCTAAGCCAAAATTTAATCCGAAGTCAATTCCCTTAATTTCATCCAAGATATCTTTTTCCCCAGTTTCAGTTTCTCCATTATCAGTTTTTTCAAACTCTCGATCAGCAGTTAATAAAAACCCTACTTGTGGACCCCCTTCTAAACTAAGGCCCTTAACAATATAATATTTAGCGAGTAAGGGTACATTAATATATTCTAATTTAACAGAAGTATAACGAAATGTCACATCATCAAGAGTTTCGCTATAATCAGATTTAACTCCCTGGGCTGAATACAATAATTCAGCTTGAAAAGAGAATTCATCAGAGATCATAATTTCTGCAATAGCGCCTGCATGTAACGATGTTTTTGTATTGAGATCATCTGCTTCATCTCCTGTAATATTAGCAATATTGACGCCTATTTTAGAGCCATATCTTATATTTTGGGCATTAACGCCAGTAAACACAAAAAATACAATGATTGAAATAAATAATAAATTTTTCATAACAAATATCTTTAAGTTACATTACCAGATACAAAAAAAGGAAGCAATATTGCTTCCTTCTTTTACACATTAAAAATTGTTAAAAGAAATATCCAACTGAAACTTGGATGACTCCGTTATGCCATTTAAAAGAATCTGCTTCAAGCATCTCAGAGTCGCTTAGATCGGCTAATCCCAAATTATATCGTGCTCCAAAATTTAAACCGCTTTCGGTTTTATAACCTACTCCAAAGTTTATTCCAAAGTCAATTCCTTTAACCTCATCTTTAATGTCAACACTTCCTGAATCGCCATCTTCTTCCCAATCTACTTCTGCTGAAAGTAAAAAACCAATTTGAGGGCCGGCTTCTAAGCTAAAGCCTTCACCAACATAAAATTTTGCCATTAAAGGTAAATTAAGATAATCTAATTTGTAAGTTTCTTCATCTCCAGTTTCTTTATATTTGGCTCCTTGAGCTGAATATAATAATTCTGGTTGGAACGAAAATTTATCAGAAATTACAATTTCAGCAACTACACCTACATGCAAAGATGTTCTCATATCAAGATCATCAGTTTCATCTCCCGTAATAGAAGCAAAGTTAACTCCGGCTTTAGCACCAAAATTTACATCTTGAGCATTCACATTCGTGAATCCAAATAATACAATTGCAATAATAATTAATGATTTTTTCATAATAATTGATTTTTATTTGATTAGTATTAAAAAGTGCTGATTACACTACTTTGTGTTAAAATTATGAATTCTATAAGTTAGAATAAATGATATCCATCAGTTCTAGAGCACTTTAGTTATTTTCACTAATAAAGTTGAGCTTAAAATGTTTAAATGCAAAATGATTATTTTACCCTATTTTTACACAAATGAAATGGAAAGAAGCACTTAATGATTTTAAATTATATCTAAAAATTGAAAGAGGATTAGCACTAAATTCTGTTGAAAATTATGGTAGAGATATACAAAAACTCATATTATTTTTGGAAGAGCATGAAATAAAAAAATCTCCTATTGCTATTACCGATGAAACCATTCAACAATTTGTTTATGAAATTTCTAAACTGGTGAATGCAAGAAGCCAATCTCGTATTATATCCGGTTTGCGCAGTTTTTTTGATT
>CAZJCZ010000239.1:0-3264 GCA_964544575.1 uncultured Flavobacteriaceae bacterium
GTATTGGCATAATCATAACCAAAAGTATTTTTGAATCCAAACAGGTTTGAAGCAGAAATAAACAATATTTTTTGCTGCGATATCAAATAACTCCAGTTAAAGCTTACATTATTATAACTTTTGGTCCTGCCATTCATAAACTCTGTATTGTTGGGGTTATCATAAGGCCTGCCACTCGCAAAACTATAGGTCATGCCTACCTGTGAGCGTAGACTGTTAATCCAATACTTGGTAACCAAGGAAGCATTGTGATTCGTAGCAAAGCTTGGCATCACTGCTTCCGGATAATCCTGGTACTTGCGCTCAGTATCTAAATACGAATACGACAACCAATATTGCAGGTTCTTAATGTTACGGGAATCTTTCCAGAAAAGGTCAATGCCTTTTGCAGAACCATAACCACGATTGGTAAAATTACCGGAAGGCCTTCCGAACTCCGCATCATAAAGCCATAGTTTGTCATAATCTTTATAAAAGGCCTCTACTCGAAAAAGTTGGCCATTTGTTTTATACTGGTAATTAAAAATATAATGTGAGGCTTTTTGGTTGCCTAGATCTTGCGAAAGTTTTAACTCATCATTTTGTCCGGTTTGGTAAAAATCGCCATAAGCCAATGAGACTTGAGATCTTTTATTCAATTTATAGGCCAACGATAAACGGGGTGCCAGGATATATTCATCAAATAAGCCCGTATAAGTCGTCCTTACCCCTATTTTCGCCGCAAAAACATTGGAAAACAACAGATCGGCCTCTGCAAAAACGGCGCTGCTGTTATCTATAAAGTCATAGCTGAATGGGTTGACTTCATCGTTGATACCATCTTCAGTAAATCTCCTTGAGAAAAACTCGGCGCCATAACTCAATTTGAATTGATTGCTAAAAGAGTTTTTAAATTTTACCTTAGTATGTATCGCATTTTCCGTATCCGTCACCTCGGTATCATCTACAATTAAATTGGTCTTTGAATTGCTAAAACTTACCCCGGTAGTGAGTTTAGTCTTATCGCCTATAAATCCATCGTAAGAAAGATTGTTGTACCAGTTATAGTTTTTTAAATCAAAACGTACCATGTCCTCAAAATCAATATCTTTTTGTTTTACGTCAAAATTAATATAATCGTATGCCGAGTAGAATTTTAATAAACCGTTTTTGGTGCTATGGCGATATACAGCTTCACCAGAAATAGATTCCGGTAATTTGTTCCATACATTCCTATCTGGCACCAAGGCATTATAAGGTGCCAGATTGATATAAGTAGCATTGATGGTGACGGCATCATTTTCCCATTTTTTGGTATGCCCGATACCTGCGCCGAGCGACATAAAGGACAGGTCGGTTTGGTCTTGTTCCGGCTCATCATTGGTGTTGAGTAATAATACACTCGATAAAGCATTGCCATATTCGGCCGAATAACCTCCCGTACTAAACGTGATGCCATCAAATAAAAATGGAGAATAACGCCCTCTGGTTGGGGTATTGTTGGAAGTTGGAATATATGGTTGAAACACCCGCAGTCCATCAATAAATACCTGGGTTTCTTCGGCAGTACCACCGCGTACAAATAAGCGGCCATCCTCCCCTACCGTTTGCGTACCCGGTAAGGTCTGCAAAGCCGAGATGAAATCGCCTGCTACTCCTGCCGTAGTAACAATATCAATGGGGCCCATTACCGCTGTTTTGGTGTTATCACCTGCATGGAAGGAGCCTGCACTTAATACGACTGCATCCAGGGCATTTATGGCTTCCTTTAAGATCACAGTAATATTGCTCAATACTTCAACGTTCGTAATTGTCTGATAAGTTTGAAAAGCTATATAAGAAACTACTAAAGTCACCTTACCTTCTTCTTTTGTGATAAATGAGAAATTTCCATTTGCATCTGACGTGCCCCCGTCATATGTGTTTTCTAGGTAGACATTGGCACCAGATATTGGTACACCCTTTTTATTCGTTACTTTTCCTGAAACCGTGGTTTGTGCAAAAGCCTGGGTGATAAAAAAGGTGAAGAGTATGGTTAACAATAATTTCATTTATATAATATTTATTCTGCAAATGTTGCTCAACATTGGATATGAATAAAAAATGAAATACCGAATTGTAATTTTTAGAGGATGAATTGTTGACTTGATTTTCTCAATTTAAAATGCGAACTTAGTTCACTACTTAACAGTATAAACAATCAGGAATAATTAAACATTTTGTAATGAAAAAAAATAAAAATATTTCAACGTCCCGAAGGAATTTTATTAATAATAGTTTAAAGGCTGCTGCTTTATTACCATTGGGTACAATGCCATTTCAAGGTTTTGCAACGAGCGAGCTAAAAAACACTTATTCACGAAATAGTGGAACAGGGCCTTTAAATATTTTACTGTTAGGTGGTACCAGTTTTTTAGGACCGCATCAGATAGCATACGCGTTAAAAAGAGGTCATAGTATCACCACTTTTACTCGTGGTAAAACAAAACCGACGGTACATAAAGAGTTATTTAGCCAAGTTGAACAATTGGTTGGAGATCGTGAAGATAACCTTGAAGCCTTAAAAGGAAGGAAATGGGATGCCGTGATCGATAATTCTGGACGTAAAGTAGAATGGACAAAGGCAACGGCTGAACTCTTAAAAGATCATGTTGGTATTTATGTTTATACCTCATCAGTGAGTGTTTATTATCCATACTATAAGGCAGACCTTCGTGAAAATACTCCGTTGGTATTAAAAGTGCCGGATAAAGTTGAAGACGAAGACGAAAAATATACCTATGATTATGGTGTGATGAAGGCCAATTCAGAAATAAAAACTAGATCAATTATTGGAGAAGACCGTTCAATAATTATTCGCCCGACCTTTATGATGGGGCCGGCTGATAGAACCAACAGGTTTATGTATTGGCCTACCAAATTGGCAAAAGGAGGAGATGTGATCATCCCCGGAAAACAAGAAGACCCTGTTCAATTTATTGACGTACGTGACATAGCAGAATGGATGATCCGATTAATAGAAAATAAGACCACCGGAACATTTAATGGTGTAGGACCCGCTTCCGCTATGGGTATTTCTGCTTTTGCCTATGGGTCGCATGCAGCATTCAGTTCAAAGGTTAATTTTATTAAGATCAATGACTATGATTTTTTAGAGACCCATAATTTACCATACCAGGTTCCTTGGATACAGGAATCAGAAAAATATCATGGTACATCTCGAGTTAACATTGAAGCAGCTGTTAAAAGCGGACTAACCTACAGGCCCCTCGCGAAATCAATGAA
>CAZJCZ010000240.1:0-3261 GCA_964544575.1 uncultured Flavobacteriaceae bacterium
TCACAATTCGGTTAATTGTAATTTCCGATAAATTCCATTCATAACCTTCAAAATCTGTAGTGTTGATAAACTGAACAACTACCGCATCTATGTCTTTGTGGTATTCTGCAAGGCTTTGATAGCCAACTACCAAACCTCCATGATTATAGTCATAAGGATAGATTTCCTTTTCTCCCTCGTCAAATACCGAACCATCGTTTAAGGCTCGCAAGAATATACCCACATCTTCTGCTGTAGCCAACATGCCATATTCACGAGCTTTAAAATCTTCCTCATATCCTACATAATAACCACTCATAACATCATCTAAATCGACTTCAGTAATCGAAAAAAAGGTGTTTTTCAACTCTAGGGGAATCAATATTTTCTCTTTGACATACCGATTGTGGCTATACCCTAAAACATCATCCATAATCCTACGAAGCAATAAATAATTCGTGTTTGAATATTCATATCCTCCATTAGGTTTAAAACTGGCTGGTAGGTCGAGAGCAAAATCTAAGGCATTTTGGCCATTTTCCTGTTCGTTTTCCCAATAATCTGGATTATCTGTGAAATTTGGAATACCAGAACGGTGTTGAATCATCATCCTCAAGGTAATTTCTTTAGCATTTTCAATCCTACCGCTAAGTTCTGGAAGATAATCAGCAAGTGTTTTATCAAAAGACAAACGTTTTTCTTTGACCAATTTAGTAGCTGCTATAGCGGTATATAACTTGCTAATACTGGCAATTTTGAACAATGATTTTGGGTCGGCTGGTATTTTATTTTTTCTATCTTTCCAGCCATTTGTGTAATATTCTGGTGGTTTTCCTGCTTGGTCCACATAAACAATCATGCCGTCAAAACCATGTCCAATTGCTTCATCTACTTGTTCTTGAACAGTATCAGGTAGCGGTAAAATCCAAGCCTTTACCAAAATCCATGGCACGAAAAACATTGATACTATTGTTCCAACAAGCAATAACGCCCTTACAATCCATTTGGCTTTTTTATTTTTTATCATTTTTTCAATCTTCGGTAATCACATCTATTTCTTTAATAATTTGATGTCCAAGTTCAGTTAATTGGTTGTATTGGGTTATCATGGTGTCGAATTGCCAAGCGGCTAAACTAATGACATTTCTATATGCTGGTTTGGCTGTGTATTCTATGAATGCTTGGTCGTATTCTGACTGAGGTGTAGCTTTTGTGGCTAAAGAATCTAATGACATAAAAGCAGAAGCCAAAATAAGCGACCTATCGAATTGGGTGTCGAGATAATTTTCTTGATGTACTGTATATTGGTTGTAACTTTTTTCGTTTTCAGCAATAACATCTACTAAACCATGATATTTGGCCAAAAGTGAATCAAGTTTAGTATTGTTGATTTTACCATAATACTCCGAATTTTTCAAGGATTCATAACCGCCTGAATTGGGTTTGAAATAAAAATCGGCAAAAGCAGAACCGCTTATTTTGAACCAAAAAAGATTGTCATTTTCGGTCTTATTTAAGATGCTATTTCGTGCTTTTTTACATAGTTCGGCAATTTGTTTTCTACCCTGTGCTAGTTCTCCTAGTTGTTGTATATCTTCAGTTGTATGAGATTTTATCTTGATTAAATATTCATTTAGCGAATTTTCATTTTTAATGGACTGATTCCAATTATTAATTTGTAGAGCAATCAAAATTCCAATAACAACCAGTATGATTTCTCCTAACGCATACTTTAAATATTGAATTTTCTTATTATCCAAAATTAGCTTATGTCTTACTTTTCTTAATAATCTCATTAAATTGGTTCAAATTAGCCACAACTCCTTATATGATTATAAAATATGCTGTTTATCGGTCTGTTACTCCGGATAAACGTAATAAACTATTGTGTTTATCAGTTATAGTTTTCATCTTTTTATCTATAAAATATACCAAACCTATTTCAAGTTTTTCAAACACAATTAGATTGTTATAATTTTTAGTAGAGTTTTTATTATATCAAATGTAAAAAATTTGAATTTCATTAGCGTAAATAATTCATACTATTTGTTTTCATTTTTTGTTTGCTTTGCAAACGAAAGAGGAATAGCAAGAGGGTAACACGCTACGCGATGTTACTTATTCATAATTCAGTTAAAAACAGATATTTACAAATTTAAAATGATCTTATTTATGTTAAATTTGCGTCAAAACCTTCTGTAGCATCAGTAAACACTGAATAAATTTGCGTCAAACTCATATTAATTGATATAATTTAATAGATATTATGATACATTGAGTTTATAATAATATTTATTATTTGGTTTTTACAGTAAATGTTTTCTTAAGCCCTATAAACAGGCAATAATTTACAGTAAAAATCTTGCAGCTAATAATATTTGATAAGAATTGATGCTGTTTAGCTTTTTATCTGGTTTAAGAAATATTTAAAGTTTTGTTTTTCACGAAAAAGTATCTGTAAGCCAGTAAAGTCAAGTAATTTTTCCGTGAAAAATAGATTTTTGAATATATAACTCTTATAAACTACCGCCCCCGAGTACTCGGGGTTGGTTCATTTTTAAAGTGATGGATTCTCCTAGCTTAATGAAGAATAAATACAAAAACCATCTATGACACCAACCTCTGAATCCATCACTTTAAAAACGGATTTTCTTTTGCATGTAAAAGACTTTTTAAACTCTGCAACCAAGGGGAGCAGACAAGATTGTGTCCACAGACACACATCTTGAACTTACCTCCATACCACTAATTTAGCACTTTCCTTAATTAGATTCTTAGATGCTATTTACCTTTTTTAAAAAATATTTTGCTCTTGAAAAGAGAAATAAATATCATCATTCTAGATTTATATTGCAAACTCTTCCCTAGTTTAATTTTTTTTCATAAGCTTAAGATTCTTTCTTTTTTTGATGATTTGATGAAATCATATCAGTTAACTTATAAACATTGATGTTTTTATAACATCGCTTTTTCATCGTTTCATCATTCTTATTTTTTGAAAATATATACCTAGTCATCATTTTTTATTTTAATGAAAAGGTGATGATAAAATGATGACAGTTCTAACCTCTGTAAACAAAGACTTCAATCTAATTAGTCATCAACTCATCGAAATTTTCAGTTTGAAATGACTGTTAAAAGTTCAAATAAGATTAAAATAGATTCTATTTAGTTCCTTTTACTGCTATATAGTGTTAAATTTCAGGAAACTTTAAAAAAAAGAAAATGTTGTACCTATGTTGTACCTGAATAAAAAAAGCCGAGATGAAAATCTCAGCTTTT
>CAZJCZ010000241.1:0-3240 GCA_964544575.1 uncultured Flavobacteriaceae bacterium
ACGGAGCCAAAGTAAAAGATGCAATTCTGAAATATTATTCGCAACAAGGTAAAAATAGCCCCAAAAACTTCCCTTATGTCGAAGATCGTTATGGAAACCAAGTTGCCTTCGACGGAGAACTGACCGACGGCAACACTCTTTTTATTAAGACAAAACACAAAAAGACATGTTTATTTTCAAAACTGGTTCTTGCCGTACTAGCAATCATACTTCTTTTCGCCTGCAGCACCAAAAAGAAAGTAATTACAAGCAAACAAGGTGAAAAACAAGCCATCATTTTTGCGGTAAACGACCTACATGCTGCAATCGATAATTTTCCAAAGCTGGCTTTTATTGTTGATAGTTTGCGAACCATTTACCCAGACATGCTTCTTGTTAGTGCGGGAGACAATCAAACAGGAAATCCGGTAAACGATCAGTATCCCGAAAAAGGATTACCCATCATTGAACTAATGAATTCTGTAGGTTTTGACCTGAGCACAGTAGGAAACCACGAATTCGATTCCCGCCCTGAAGGATTCAGCAATCTGACTCACAAAGCAAATTTCGATTTTATATGTGCCAACGTATCAATGAACGATTCCTATGATATATCAGTGAAACCCTATAAAATTATCGCGTTACCCAACGGACTAAAACTAACGTTTCTCGGACTTTTGCAAATCAATCAAAACGGCATTCCAGATACGCACCCCGACAATGTAAAAGAATTTATCTTCCACTCTCCGTTTGAAACAGCTCCCGAATATCTCTATCTGAAAGATAAAAGTGATATTTTCATTGCACTGACTCACCTTGGTTTTGAAAACGACGTACAACTGGCCGAAACCACATCAGCTGGCATCGATTTGATTATCGGCGGTCATTCACACACTAAGGTTGAAAAAGAACAAATCCACAACGGCATTATGATTACACAAGCCGAAAGCAAATTGAAATATGGCACGCTAATCAAATTAACCATTTTAAGCAATGGAACGTTGCAAAGAAACATGGAACTCATAGACATTAAAAACTCAAAGAACGAAAAACCTTCGATTCGTGCCATGGTTGATAAATACAACGACAATCCAACACTGAAAAAAGTGATTTCAACAGCTACTGACGATTTTTCTTCACATGAAGAACTGGGTTACCTCATGGCCGATGCACAACGCAATGCTGCCAAAGCCGATATTGCATTAGTAAATCCAGGTGGTGTTCGCATCGATCATCTAGCAAAAGGCCCCATCACAATTATGAATGTTTATCAACTCGATCCTTTTGGAAATGAATTGGTAGTAACAAAACTTACTGGAAATGAAATTCATTCATTGATGCTTGAAGCCTACCCAATTGATAATAAAACTCCCCTCTATCCATCGGGAATCAAAACAATTCTGAAACAGGATGCTAACGGCAATCTTTTAGATATCGCTATTCTGACCGAAGGCGACACCCCGCTAGACATGAACCATACCTACACGGTTGCCATGAATAATTATATGACACAGGTTTACAAATACAAACACAGCGATCCAGGTCAATCACTCTTTATTACAACTGCTGATGCAACAATTACCTACCTTAAAAATATTAAAAATGTAAAAAGTTACCGCGGAGAAAAAAGGGTTAAAATCAACTAGTACATAACAGCTTTATACTGTATAACCATATTATCTGACTATTCATATGAATCAAATAAAATTGATAAGAAGTATAATAAGAGAAGGAATGGGGATAAATGGATGAAATTGAGAAAAGGAGATTTGCAAAAAAAAAATAAACTACTATGCCCATCAAGCGGTATAGCCAATTATCATTAGAAAAGTTTTAGTAGCTCCTTATTATATTCCCTCAAGAGTATAAAATTTATCCACTGGATTAATTTTTAATACTCTCGTCAAATACCTTATAAATTAGATATAAAAACTAAATAAAGATAATTATCCAACTCTGATATTAATCATTTTAAAAGAATCTATCTTTTGTTAATTTTACCTTTTATCGAAGCAATGGATACATTTTATTGGATAATAGGAAGCGGAATACTTATGAGTGCTATTGCCTTATCTGGAAGCATTACATTAGTACTTAAGAAAAAGACACTTGAAAAAATACTCCTTCCACTTGTTGCCTTAGCAGCAGGTTCACTCATTGGAGGTGCATTGTTTCACATGCTGCCTATATCCATTGATAAAATCAAGAACAATCATCTCGTTTTTCTATTTGTTGCTTTAGGATTTCTTACATTCCTTGCATTAGAACAATTTATGCATTGGCATCATTGCCAAAGAAGGATTACTGATAATAAAGAACCTGTTACCTATCTTATACTAATTGCAGATGGTTTGCACAACTTTATTGGAGGGTTGGCTGTTGCGGGAGTATTTTTAGTTGATGTACAACTGGGGATTACAACTTGGCTTGCCGCTGCTGCACATGAAGTACCACAAGAACTTGGTGATTTTGGAGTACTTTTAAAAGGTGGCTGGAAGAAACGTGAAGCACTTCTATTTAACCTTATCTCAGGCCTAACCTTTCTCGTCGGTGGAATGGTCGCATATTTTTCCTCAACCCAGTTAAATATTAATACGGACTATCTTATTCCCTTTGGTGCTGGAAACTTCATTTATATAGCAGCATCAGACCTTATACCTCAAGTAAATAAAGAAGATAGCGTCAAAGGTAATATTATACATTACCTCTCATTCGTTTTTGGGCTTATACTACTTTATTCATTATCGCTTCTCTAAAAAATAATGCCCTTATAAACCATATATAAAATTGGGGCAGATAATAGGTATTATAAAAAATACAAATAGTAAGAATAAAATAACCCAAAGAAGCCCCATAAGCATTGGGTAAGCCAATGTAGATTCTTTTAAGTCAATTGCAAATAATTTTAACAATAATTATACAACCTTTTCTAGATTTATTCATAAAATTATTCAAAAATTTCACGACCTTTATATAATTAAGGGTAAAAATTATGAATCTATTAAAAGACAATATAATTCCCGGAAATCATGTTAAAATTTTTGGAACTAATGCAGTTCAAAAAGAAGATTTATTAAAAATTAAGATTGCTTTAAAGTAAAAGTGCATAACGTTGGCTATAATTCCTACCTTTAAACTATATAGTCTTTCAAAAATCAAACGGTGAAAAAATGAAATCAAAACGACTGGTTACTGTACTTATTTTGTTCTTTGGAATTTCAACAACTATTCTAGGGCAAGACTATCCGTCATGGGGAAAGC
>CAZJCZ010000242.1:0-3214 GCA_964544575.1 uncultured Flavobacteriaceae bacterium
GAAATTATCTGGTATCCCAAGCCGTTTTATAGTTTTGTTTTGATAGTTGTACTGCTGTGCAAACTCTAAAACGGCACTTCCAAAACCACCAATTATTGTTCCATCTTCTATCGTAATTATTTTGTCATATTTTTGAAAAATTGAATGCAATAAAACTTCATCTAATGGTTTTACGAAACGCATATTAAAGTGCGCAACCTTGTCTTTATTAGATATTTCGTTCCATGCTTCAATAACTAAATTTCCGACAGTTCCGATACTCAATATAGCTATTTCATCACCATTTTTTATAAGCTCTCCTTTGCCTAATTTTATTTTTGTAAAAGGAATCTTCCAATTTAAAGTTACACCTCTGCCTCTGGGATATCTGATGGCGATTGGACCATCTAATCCTAATTGTGCAGTAAACATTATATCTCTCAGTTCAATTTCATTCATTGGGGCAAAAATGATCATGTTAGGAATACATCGTAAATAGGCCAAATCAAAAACACCGTGATGTGTCGCACCGTCTTCACCTACCAACCCGGCTCTGTCCAAACAAAATATTACCGGTAATTTTTGCAAGGCGACATCATGAATAACTTGATCATAGGCACGTTGTAAAAAAGTGGAATAGATGGTACAAAAAGGGATCATTCCTTGTGTTACCATTCCAGCCGCTAAGGTAACCGCATGCTGTTCGGCAATACCTACATCAAAAGCGCGTTCAGGAATCTCTTCTAACATGTATTTTAAGGAACTACCTGTGGGCATAGCAGGAGTTATCCCAATTATTTTTTCATTTTGTTTGGCCAATTCTACTATGGTCAATCCAAATACATCCTGATATTTAGGAGGCAAATCAATATCAGATTTTTTGACAGTTTCACCAGTAAGTTTATCGAATTTGCCGGGTGCATGGTAGGTTACTTGATCTTCTTCGGCTCTCAGCAATCCTTTACCTTTAGTAGTAATAACATGTAAAAATTTTGGCCCTTTAACTGTCTTTAATCTTTCTAATTCATTAATGACAGCTTCCAAATCATGTCCATCAATAGGGCCGGAATAATCGAAATTCAAGGCTTCAATGATATTATGTTTTCTGACCCTCTTATCTTTTTTAATATTGGTCAAATAATTTTTTAAGGCACCAACACTTGGGTCTATGCCCATAGCATTATCATTTAAAATAATTAACAAATTCACATCAGTAACTCCGGCATGATTTAATCCTTCAAATGCCATTCCACTAGCTATACTGGCATCGCCAATTACTGCGATATGCTGTTTATCTTTTTCTCCCTTTAAAGAAGATGCAATAGCCATACCTAGGGCTGCAGAAATGGATGTTGACGAGTGACCAACACCAAAAGTGTCATAGATACTTTCATCTCGATTTGGGAAACCAGCAATTCCACCGAATTGTCTATTAGTATGAAAGACATCTTTTCTTCCAGTTAAAAGTTTATGCCCATAGGCTTGATGTCCAACATCCCAAACCAACAGATCATTAGGTGTATCAAAAACATAATGTAAAGCAATTGTGAGTTCTACCACCCCTAAACTCGCTCCTAAATGTCCTTCTTTAACAGCAACGATATTAATTATGAAATCTCGTAATTCTTGAGCAAGTTGAGGTAACTTATTAAGTTTTAACTTCCGTAAGTCTTTAGGATTGTTTATTGCATCTAATAATTTGGCAGACATGGTGCAAATGTACGAGTTGAAACTATAATAATTAACATTTGAAATTGTATTTTTGCGAGCATGAATGTCATTTTGAATGGCATAAGAAGAGAAATTACAAAGATGGAAGATCCTTTTGATGACACCTATTTTATGAAACGTGCTTTGAACGAAGCGGAAATGGCGTTTGAAAAAAATGAAGTACCTATAGGTGCTGTAATTGTCATTAATAACCAAATAATAGCAAAAGCACATAACTTAACGGAAATGTTAAATGATGTTACCGCGCATGCAGAGATGCAAGCTTTCACAGCGGCTTCTGATTTTTTAGGTGGTAAATATTTAAAAGATTGTACCCTGTTTGTTACGTTGGAACCTTGTCAAATGTGTGCCGGAGCCAGTTATTGGACACAAATAGGTAGAATAGTATACGGAGCTAGAGATGAAAAACGAGGATTTGAATATTATAATACAACATTACACCCAAAAACAAAGGTTGTTGGAGGAATTTTAGAAGAGGAATGTAGCGAGATTATAACACGGTTTTTTATTCAGAAACGAAATTTGAACTAAAGATCTTTTTGATTGATCTTAAACGGATTTTTGCTTTTAGGATCTATCACGTATTTCTTATACTTACCTTTCTTATATCGATAATAAATAAATATTGGCATTAATATAAAGGATAAAAAAAGTATATCTAGTCCAATAACTATCTTATGTATTGGGTCATTCATAGATTGAAAATATAAACCAACAACCAACCCTCCGATAAAAATAATAAACAAGATTTTTAATAAAAGTTTCATCTGTTTAAGTCATATTTTTTAGTACTGCTAAACTACAAAATTTATACCTTTAGCTTCATGAAACAAATGAATGCAATCCAATTTTATTCTTTTTTAACAATTTTTTGTTTTTTCGGTTGCAATTCTACCACTAAACACGATAAAATTATGCAATCTAACCATGAAAAAATTGTAATTGCGCACCGTGGTGCTTCAGGTTATTTACCTGAACATTCACTGGAAGCTAAAGCTATGGCCTATGCTATGAAACCAGATTTTATAGAACAGGATCTTGTGTTATCTAAAGATGATATACCCATTGTAATACATGATATTCATTTGGAATCGGTTACGGATGTGGCTGAAAAATTTCCTGAAAGGAATCGTAAAGATGGTCGATATTATGTAATTGATTTTACTTATGAAGAGTTGCATCAATTGAATGTTACCGAAAGATTTGACCCAAAAACTTATAAAGCGATTTACCCAAAACGATTCCCGATGTGGAAATCGAAATTTAAATTACACTCATTGCAAGATGAAATTGAATTAATTCAAGGTTTAAATATAAGTACAGGTAAGAACATAGGTATTTATCCTGAAATAAAAGAACCTGAATTTCACCATAAAGAGGATAAAGATATTTCCAAAATTGTATTAAAAATATTAACTAATTATGGTTATACAACTAAAAATGACAACTGTATTTTACAGTGTTTTGATGCTGCAGAATTGAAGAGAATAAGACAAGAATTGAA
>CAZJCZ010000243.1:0-3205 GCA_964544575.1 uncultured Flavobacteriaceae bacterium
ACCAAATAGAGAGTTTAATATCACTTATAAAATGAATTTGATATATCATTTATTGTAAAAATCTTGTGATAATTTTACTGCTCAATACTGTTAATATTAAGACTTTAGAATTCCTTTAGAATAGATTTATACATTTCAATCAATAATAATAAAATGATAATTAACCCGTTATCATATCACCAAAAGGAATATTTTTATGATTTTAAATTACATGTCATGCAATGTTTCTCCCCTAGACATATTTGTTCCATCTCCAGAAAGTGAATGGGATAGCACTAAAGTAAGGCATCTCCACAATCGCTTAGGGTTTGGAATTGAAACTTCTTTAATTGCCAATGCATTATCGAAATCACCATCTGCTTATGTAGATGAAATTATAGATGCAGCAATAAGCTTGTCACCTACGCTTGAACCAGCTTGGGCACCTTTAGATCCGGCTGATTATGCCGCCAACGGATTCACTTATAGCGAAGATGAGAATGATTTGTTGATGGAAGAAACGCAGTACACATTTATTAAAGAACTTATTGATAACGGTGTAAGAGGTAGATTGACATTGTTTTGGCATAATCATTTTGTAACTATTGCCAATGAGTATGGTTATGCAGGTTATGCATTTAGGTATTTTCAAGCTTTACAAAGAAATTCTTTTGGTAACTTTAGGACTTTTTTAAGTGAAATGGGCTTAGATGATGCCATGTTGAAGTTTTTAAATGGTTTTGAAAATACTGCAGTAAGTCCAAATGAAAACTACGCCAGAGAATTATATGAACTTTTTGCACTAGGTGAAGGTAATGGATATACTGAAGATGATATTGTTGAAACTTCCCGTGCTTTAACAGGTTATAATGACTACGCCAATGGTGATAATTCTTCGATACTTTTTAATGAAGCAAATTTTGATACAGACGACAAAACCATCTTTGGCCAAACCGGTAATTGGGGCTATGATGATGTTATAAATATTTTATTTGAACAAAAAACGGATCTAATAGCTCGTTATATTTGTGAAAAGATCTATACAAATTTTGTAAGTCCTGAAGTTGATGATGTTATTCGTTTAAACATAATTAATCCTTTAGCTGCGATTTTCATCGCTAATAATTTTGATATTGTACCTGTACTTCGAACTTTATTTAAAAGTGAACATTTTTACGACGAAAAGGCTAGAAATACCATAATTAAAAGTCCACTTGACCTAATCATTCAATTTATGACTACAACAGGATTTAATTTTGGTGATTATGATATGATCAAAGAACCTATCAAGAGTATTTCAAGACTTTTCGACCAAAATATACTGAATCCACCTACTGTATTTGGGTGGCCGGGCGATAGAGATTGGATAAATTCTGGTACCATTACCTTTAGACCTGCTTTTTTATTTGATGATATGTTGTCATGGGCTCTTGAGCAAAATGAAGAACAATTAAGACAGTTTGCCATTGGCGTCTCAGGGAATAGCAGTGATGCTGATGTTGTTACTAAGGATATTTTTGAAGCTTTAATGACCGAAGTTCCTTACACATTAGATGATTTTGAAACAGGTATTGATGTATTTAAAAGTAGCGTACCATCTAATTATTTTGAGGACAATATATGGACATTAAGCTTTCCAGGAGTTCCTCTTCAAGTTTGTCAACTTATAAAATATATAGTCTTCCTGCCTGATTATCAACTTAAATAAAACTTATGGGTACAACAAAAGATTTACATACAAATTGTAATACAGAAGATCATAAACAATGGAATAGACGTTCATTTTTACAAACTTTAGGTTTAGGTGGAGCAGGAGCTACTTTAATGATAAATGGCATTCCTATGGCCTTCGGACAACCAACACCATTATCTAACGCGTTAGCTAGTGCAGACTCAGGCAGGGTTTTATTGATTATACGACTGCAAGGTGGTAATGATGGACTAAATACAATAGTGCCTATTTATGATTATGATGCGTATGCTAATGCCAGACCATCAATAAAACATGAATTAGTCGATATTCACAAGCTTTCTAATGATTTCGGGATACCTAAATATTTACAAAATTTTATTGAACCTATTTGGGAAGGAGGCTGTATGAAAGTTGTAAATGGTACGGGATATGATAATCAAAATCTATCACATTTTACGGGTACTGATAATATGTCAAGAGGTACTGATGATGATTTAGTAGAAACGGGTGTTTATGGTCGTTATTTTGAAAGTATATATCCTGATTATCTGTTAAATTTACCTGAGGCTCCTCCTGCTGTTCAAATCGGCGGTATAGGTGATATTATGTTTACAGGTAATGAAAGTAATTTTGCATTTGCACTTGCAAATACGCGTCAATTAGAGCGAATAATTGAGAGTGACGCCTTTTATGATGTTGCTGACATACCAGATTGTACCAAAGGAGAACAATTGAAATTTGTAAGAGGTATCATGAATACTACCTTAAAATATTCGGAAGTTATTAGGGACGCAGCAAACTCACAAACTAATACTGTTGAGTTTCCTGATACTAATTTAGGTCGAGCTTTAGCTATTATATCAAATACTGTTAAAGCTGGAATGGGTACTTGTGTATATATGGTAAGTCTTAACGGATTTGACACACATGCCAATCAACCAGATAGACATCAAGAGTTACTGACTAATATTTCTGAATCTGTTGCGGCGTTCTATAAAGATCTCGAACCAAGTGGTAGAGATAATGATGTATTAACAATGACCTTTTCTGAATTTGGGAGAAGAGTTAGAGAAAACGGTTCAAACGGAACCGATCATGGTACAGCAGCACCAATGCTACTTTTTGGACCTGCACTCAACGGAAATGGTTTTATTGGTGAGCATCCTAGCCTAACAGATTTAACTAGAGGGGGGAATTTAAAACATACGCAAGATTATATTGATGTATATGGCACAGTTTTGCAAGAATGGTTATGTATAGACTCTAGTGTTATTAATCAATCAATACCGAGGCCATACACCCCAATAGATTTAGGCTTTAATTGTTCAAGTTCGGTAACAAATCATGATTATTTAGTTCGAGAAAATTTTACACATACGCCAATATATGATCAAGAGATGGTGTCAATAAGAATTGATAATAATTTTACTGATAATTATAAAATTTCGGTCTATAATATTTTAGGTCAAAATGCAGGTGTTATTTTTGACGATGTATTAGATCCTGGTCAACATGAAATAACTATAAAAGATA
>CAZJCZ010000244.1:0-3186 GCA_964544575.1 uncultured Flavobacteriaceae bacterium
TGGGTGGAAGACGGGATTCGAACCCGCGACCCTTGGTACCACAAACCAATGCTCTAACCAACTGAGCTACAACCACCATTTTACTTAGCGGTTGCAAATATAATCTATTTACCAACTTTGTCAAATAAAAAAATAGAAATTATTATAGGAGTTATTGCAAAGTGGTATTTATCTTTTTTTACTATTTTTGAAACGAAAACCCTAAAAAAGCTACTTATAAATAGCTATTCAATTCTTACTGTCATGAAGTTAAAATATTTTTCAATTTTTATCTTATTAATATCAATATATAGTTGTTCTAAAAACTCTAATGATCCCGAATTTATTAAAAAAGTAACAGGTAGATATTTATATAATTCTGACGAAGTAGTTGAAGTTTATTTTGAAGAAAACGAACTCTTTATGGTTTGGCGTGGAGCGAAAAATATAAAACCTTTAAAAATAAATGAGAATACTTTTTATGTTAAAGAAATGAACGAAAAAGTACAATTTTTAACAAATCCTGATAATCAAAAAGAATATATAGTATTAGTACCAAAGGATGAAAATAGCCCCTTAGCATATAATTACAGAAAACTTGAAGACGAGGAAAAAATTCCCAGAGAATATTTAAAGAATAACCAATTTGACAAAGCCTTAGAAGGCTATCTGGCTATAAAGGAAAAAGATTCCTTAGACAGCTCAATAAATGAAGACGATTTAAATGATTTAGGATATAGAGAACTCCGAAGGAATAAATTTGAAAATGCAATTCATATATTAAAGATTAACGTTGCATTATATCCAAATAGTTCAAATGTATACGATAGTTTGGGGGAAGCCTATATGAAAAGTGGAGATACTCTTCAAGCAATTAAGAATTATAAAAAATCTTTAACCTTAGACTCAGGTAACGCTAGAGCTAAACGACTTATTGAAAGATTAGAAGGTAAAGAATAAATTTATACCAAGCTCATTAAACCAAATCACTCAACTCATTAACCGCAACATATCGTTCTGCAGTAAAACCTTCTGCATGCTCTGCTCCTATCAGTCTACCTAAGTCTTGTGCCCTATATTTTATACTATCAAAAAAGTTCTTACTTGAAATAGGCGAAGTAGGTTCTTTACTAGAAGGGTCATAAAATTGAGATCCATATGATCTGATAACTTCCATTTTTTTATCGATAAACCCAGATACGTCAACTACAAAATCAGGTTCTAAGTTATGCCATTGAATATAATGGTAAACTTGTTTTGGTCTCCATGCTTGTTGCGGTACACCCTCAAAATTAGTTTCCACTTTTCTTAGGCCTGATAAAAAACAGGCATCACTAACCAGATTACTGCCTTTGCTATGGTCTATATGCCTATCTTCTACTGCGTTGCAAAGAACAATGTCAGGTTGATATATTCTTATCATTTTAATAACAGCCATTTGATGTTCCTTGTCATTTACAAAAAACCCATCGGCAAAATTCAAATTCTCTCGAACCTGTACTCCCAATAATTGGGCTGCTATGGCCGCCTCTTCATCTCTAATTTCAGCCGAACCTCTGGTTCCAAGTTCCCCTCTGGTTAGATCAATAATACCCACCTTTTTTCCTAAGGAAATTTCTTTGGCTAAAGTTGCGGCACAACCTAATTCAACATCATCCGGATGAGCTCCAATGGCAAGAATATCTAATTTCATGTTTATAATTTTATCGATTTCGATGGTCACATGTAGCCTTTAATGATTAAAATTGATTTAATCATGAGGGTTTCATATTCAATATTTAAAACCCAAAGATACCACAAGTATTTTTTTAACAAAATTTTAATTAGTTGCATACGCAACTATATTGATAAATTTATATATATTCGCCAAATGAAATCTGAAAATACTATTGTCGATTTTGAAAATTCCCTTGGCCCTTGGCTCGGAAAAACTATTAAAATAGTTGACTATCATCTGCAAGAAGCTTTGAGTCAAAATGAGATCGATCTTAGCAAGGAGCAAATGATAATTCTGAAAAAATTACATGATCAGGATGGGCTTCATCAAAATGATCTGGCATTTTTAACATTGCGTGATAAATCTTCTCTTACCCGTTTATTAGCAAAAATGGAAAAGAAGAAATACATTTTAAGAAAACAGTGCGAAGAAGACAAAAGAGCCAATAATGTTTATTTAACCGACTTAGGCAAAGAAATCTTTATAAAAACAAGACCTGTCATCCAACAAATATTGGGCACAATGCAACAAAATATTTCTAAAAAAGAAAAAATTCAAATGATCGATACCCTAAAAAAAATTCAATTCAATTTTAATTCAAAAGTAGAATCAATATAACCATTATAAAATGAGAAAACTATTATCTATAGCATTAGGTGTTTTATTATTAGTTGGGGCAGTTTTTATAGCTAAATATTTAATTGATAATAAAAAGAAACCAAAACCTAAATTCGATAAAATTGTAAAAACCGTTTTTGTTGAAGAAGTCTTAAATAAAGACATACCTATTGTTATTACTACAAGCGGAAATCTTACTGCTAAAAACAAAATTGATTTGTTTGCAGAAGTACAAGGAGTTTTAAAGCCATCTGCTAAAGATTTTAAAGCTGGGACCTCGTATTATAAAGGAGAAAATATTATCAGAATTAATAGTGATGAATTTTACGCAAATCTTCAATCGCAAAAAAGTAATTTTTATAATAGTATCACTGCAATCATACCGGATATTCGTTTAGATTATCCGAATGAATTTGAAAAGTGGCAAGCATATCTCAATAGCTTCGACATTAATAAAACAACTCCAAAATTACCTGAAATGAATACTGATAAGGAAAAGTATTTTATTTCTGGAAGAGGAATCAATACAGCCTATTACAATGTTAAGAATCTGGAAGTTAAATTAGGTAAATACAATTTAAAAGCGCCTTTTTATGGTATTCTAACTGAAGCTTTGGTAACTCCAGGGTCGTTAGTGAGAGTAGGACAAAAATTGGGTGAATTTATAGATCCAAGCGTTTATGAAATTGAAGTCTCCGTCAATGCAGAGTTTGCCGATTTGCTTAAAAAAGGAAATACAGTAAAACTTCATAATCTTGAAAATACAAAAGAATATAGGGGTAAAGTCATTCGAATTAATGGTAAAGTTGATGCAACCTCACAAACTATTAAAGCTTACATTCAAGTAGCTCATAAAGATTTAAGAGAAGGAA
>CAZJCZ010000245.1:0-3150 GCA_964544575.1 uncultured Flavobacteriaceae bacterium
TCTCCAATATCTATTAAATGCTTTGGCCTGTCAGCAGAAATAACTATTAAAGGAATATCACTATAATATGCCTCAGCAATAGCGGGATAATAATTCAACAGGGCAGATCCTGAGGTACAAACTATTACGGTTGGTTTTTGTGTTTGCTGAGCAATACCTAGTGCAAAAAACGCAGCACAACGTTCATCAACAATACTATATGTTTTAATTTTAGGATGATTTGTAAAATTTATTGTTAAGGGTGCATTGCGTGAACCTGGCGATATAATAACATGTCCTATTTCATATTCACAACAGTATTCAACTATTAGTTGAGCTAAGTCTTTATTAGAGTATATCATTTAATACCATATTTATCGAATAAATAGATGATAGAAGTCATGGTAGCTGCCCCTAACTCTAATTCTCTTTTGTTAATAGCATCAAATTTATCTGCACTAGTATGATGATAATCAAAATAACGCTGAGAATCCGGTTTTAGACCTAACAATACATTATTTTCTTTTTTTAGAAGACGAATATCTGGTCCACCTCCACCCCTAACAAACAAGTGAATAAAATAAGGTTCAAATAATGGTTTCCAATCTTGTATATTTTTAAAATTAGCGTCATTACATGTTAATCCAAACCCTCTAGGCGTAAATCCACCAGAATCAGATTCTAGAGCAACTATGTGATTTTCATTATTCTTTTCGGCCAATGCTGCATAGGCCTTACCTCCACCTAAACCATTTTCTTCATTGGCAAACAATACTACTCTCAAGGTTCTTTTTGGCTTTATGTTTAACTCTTTATATAATCGTAATACTTCCATTGACTGCACTATACCTGCTCCGTCATCATGAGAACCATCACCGATATCCCAAGAATCCAGATGGCCTCCAACTACTATAATTTCATTAGGGTATTCACTCCCCTTAATTTCACCAATAACATTGTTTGATGTTGTTTCTGGTAAATTCTGACAACTTTGTTTGAAAAAAAACTTTAATTGAATTTTGTCTTTTTGTTCTAATAAAGTGCTTAGCATTTTAGCTCCATTGGTGCTTATTGCTGCAGTAGGTATTTTTTCATTCTCTGCATTATCTCCATAACTCATGGCGCCAGTGTGTGGAAAATTATCCATTTTCAGGTTCAAGGAACGCACGATAGCGCCTATAGCTCCAAATTTTCCAGCTACGCGTGCTCCATGATAACGTTGATCCCCACTTGCGCCATATGCCTTAAAAGTATTAATCTTGTCGGCAGGCATTGGCCTGTTATAAAAAACAATTTTACCTTTTACTTTTTCACCTAACTCTTCAACCTCTTTTAAACTCTGAACTTCTATAACTTCTGCCAAAATACCTTCAGCAGGTGTTGCAATTGATCCGCCAAGCGCACAAATTTCAACTTTAAAATTACCATATTGGGTTTGCACATATGCTTCTTCTTTTTCACCTCTCACCCAGTGCGGAACGGTTACCGGTTGTAACCAAACCGAATCCAGTTTTAATTTATTAAGCTCACTCAAACCCCAAATTACAGCTTTTTTGTCACCTTCCGACCCGGCTAGACGAGCACCAATTTTGTTCGATAGATAATTTAACCAATCGTAACTCTTCCCTTTTGTAAGAGAGGCAGTGTATATTGCTCTAAGTTGGGTTGAATCCTTTTTGAATTCTCCTTGCTGTGCTGAAACAAGAGCACATATGAAGAAAATTGTTATTTTTAATATTGTTTTCATATTCTTAGATCAATCCTCCCAAGTGAAGGGAGTGTTTTAGTATTCTTTTTGTTAAGTTATATCATTATCATTCCAATTAAGTCATCCTGTTGAGGATGTTTAGAATGGGTTTTAATCGTTTTCTAGTTCAGCTTTGAATTCATCTAATCGAGCTTTGGTTTTTTCATCAAGCTCGGGCTCTTGTATGTCTTTATATTGTTGCAAAGTTTGTAAGATAGTTTCGGCAACCAATAAACGCACTGTAGGCTTATCGTCAGCCGGGACTATATACCAAGGAGCTTTTTTGGAAGAGGTTCTATTCAGTAAATCTTCATAACAATCTTGATATTTAAACCACAATTTACGCTCTTTTAAATCTCCTGCTGAAAATTTCCAATTTTTTTGCTTTAATCTAATTCTACGAAGCAATCTGTTTTTTTGTTCATCTTTTGAAAGATGTAAAAAGAATTTTAAAATAATAGTTCCATTTTCGGCAATATGATTTTCAAAATTATTGATGTGCTCCATCCGTTTATGATAAAAAGCATCATCCAGGTCATCAATACTTGCCACATCAGGTATATTTTCGCCCATAATATAACCTGGATGTACGCGCGTAACTAAAACATTTTCGTAATGTGTCCGATTAAAAACACCAATTTTACCTCTTTCTGGTAAGGCAATATAATGCCTCCATAAAAAATCATGTTTTAACTCCTTTTCGGTTGGTACTTTAAAACTATGAACTACAACACCACGTGCATTAACATCTTTAAAAACTTCACGTATTAAACTATCTTTACCTGAAGTGTCCATACCTTGTAAACAAACCAACATACTGTATTTACCATGAGCATACATAGTGTCTTGCAGTTCACTTATCTGTTTACGAACATTTTTTAGTTGCTTCTTAGCGTCTTGAACAACTTCTTTTGTATTAATTTGATCTAAACTTACGCTTTGATAAACCTTATATTTATTAATATCCATATTTTCAAAATTAGCGTTTAAATATAAAAATATAATCTTTTTATTTAACAATTTTTATAATAGTTTTAATGTGCTAGCTGCTTTTATTGTTTCTTTAAATTATGTGTTTGTAAAGGTTTAAAACAAATATCAATAGACTCTAATAATTAAAATTGAGTTTTTTCAATATAATTTTATTGATTATATTTATACATTATTAATATTATCAGTAAATCATGAATAAAGGAACAGTAAAATTCTTCAATGGATCTAAGGGATTTGGATTCGTTATTGATGATGATTCAAAAACGGAGTATTTTGTACATGTCTCAGGACTAATTGACGAAATCAATGAAGGTGATGCTGTAGAATTTGAATTACAAGAAGGTAAAAAAGGTTTAAACGCAGTAAATGTTAAAGTAATTTAATTTTTATTTCAACTTTTTTATTAAAATTTAGTCTATCATTTTTTGATA
>CAZJCZ010000246.1:0-3116 GCA_964544575.1 uncultured Flavobacteriaceae bacterium
CCAATTGTTCTTGAGATAACTGACACAAAAAATACGATTGGTCCTTATTAGAGTCTGCACCCGCTAATAATTGATAAATATCTTTACCATCTTTATGTAAAGTTCCTTTTCTACAATAGTGACCTGTTCCAACATAGTCAGCTCCCAACTCCAATGCTATCTTTAAAAAAACATCAAATTTGATCTCTCTATTACATAATACATCAGGGTTAGGTGTCCTTCCTAATTCATACTCTCTGAACATATAATCAACGATCCTTTCTTTGTATTGTTCACTAAGATCAACAACCTGAAATGGGATTCCTAATTTTTCAGCAACTAGCATGGCATCATTACTGTCTTCCAACCAAGGGCATTCATTCGAGATCGTAACAGAGTCGTCATGCCAGTTTTTCATAAACAGGCCAATAACTTCATAGCCTTGCTTTTTTAATAAATAAGCCGCAACGCTTGAATCTACTCCTCCAGAAAGACCTACTATAACTCTTTGCATCAATTGTGATATTGGTTTGCAAAGATAGCAATACCCTACAACTTATGCGCAAGCAGAGAACACCCTTTTATAGAAAATAAGTAATATTGTATCATCAAACCCGCCTTATGAAAAATCTACTTGAAAAGATTGCTGAATTAGAATCTATTTCAGCTGAATTGGAACCCAACCAACTACAAAGAAAAAATTATAATTCAGAAATTAACATGTATGCGGATGATTTTATTAATTCATTGATAATCAGACCTGCCTATTCACAAGGAAATGCAAACAACAAATCTTTATCTATTAAGCAAAAAAGGAAATCTCTAACCAGTTTATTAGAAATATATACGGAAGAAGTCGTGGAAAAAGGGATTGTAGCGTCTTCAGGAGGGCATTTAGGTTATATACCTGGTGGTGGAATCTTTACCTCGGCATTGGGGGATTATCTTGCAGATATAACAAATGAATATGCGGGCATTCATTTCGGTTCTCCAGGTGCCGTTGCCATGGAGAATGAACTTCTAAATTGGATGAAAAGCATTTTTGGTTTTCCCAATGATGCTATTGGAAATTTAGCCTCAGGAGGCTCAATAGCGAATTTAATCGCTTTGACTGCAGCTAGAGATAAATATAAAGTTAAAAATGAGAGAATACAAAAAAGTGTTGTCTATTTGAGTCCTCAAACACATCACTGTGTTCATAAAGCTTTACGAATTATTGGGCTGGAAGATGTGATAATAAGAAATACAGAACTAGATTCAAATCATAAAATTGATACAGTAAAATTAGATCATTTAGTTAAAACTGATGTTAATTCAGGCCTGCATCCCTTTTTAGTTATAGCATCTGCAGGAACTACCGACACTGGTTCTGTTGATCCGTTGGATGAAATTGGTACGATTAGCAAAAAATACAATTTGTGGTATCATATTGACGGAGCTTATGGAGGGTTTTTTATTCTTGTCGATAAAATAAAGAAGTTGTTTAAAGGTATCGAAAAAGCTGATTCTTTAGTTATTGACCCACATAAAAGTTTGTTTTTACCATATGGGTTAGGTGTCGTCCTTATTAAGGATAAAAAATCTGTGTATCATTCTAACCACTATTTTGCAAATTATATGCAGGATGCTTATATGGAAAATATAACAAATCCTGCTGATGTTTCTCCAGAATTGACAAAACATTTCAGAGGATTACGATTATGGTTACCTCTTCAGCTTCACGGAATAGAACCATTTAAGGCTTGCTTGGAAGAAAAGTTATTGTTAACTCAATATATTAGGATACAACTTAAAGAAATAGGATTCGAGTTAGGTCCTGTTCCAGATTTATCAGTCAGTTATTTCTGGTATCCTTCAAAAATTATTGATGAAAATCAATTTAATAAAAAGTTAAATGAGTTTATACAAAATAACGGTAGTGTCTTTTTTAGTTCTACTATATTGAAATCTTCTTTTGTAATTAGAATTGCCATACTTTCATTTCGAACAAAAAAAGAAACAATTGACAAGGCAATTGACGTTATTGAAACATCTTTAAATAAAACCAAGATATTCTTTAAGCTTCTCACATAACACATTTAAACTATATTTTATTTAAGAATAAAGAATATGCTTCTTTTATTTTTGTTTAATGTTTTATATTTATATATAAACGTTTTTAATATATGATTTAACAATTTTAAAAGTTAATACTTGAATATTTTATGATCTTTCATAATAAATTACTTGGCTTTATAATTCTAAAATATATAGTTAGAAGTCGAATTTGCTATGCGGAAATTCAAAAGGCCAAGTTTCTGTCGAGTTTTAATAATCTAACCAATCAAAATGTTAAAGAAAATGTTAAAATTTACATTGTTTAGTCTTTTTTCTAAAAAAATGAACAAAAATATTTTTTATTGTTTAATCTTTTCGTATGTTTGCTGAACAAAATAATTATTAATTTTTAAAAACAGCAAAAATGAAAACATTAAAAACAATTAAAAAATTACCATTATTATTATTAGTGGTATTACTATCATTCTCTTGTAATGATGACGATGACGATGTAATAATAGACAAAGGCCCTTTAAACATTGTAGAAACAGCTCAAGCAGCAGGTTTAAACATTCTTGTTGACGCTGCAATCCAAGCTGGATTAGTAGATGCCTTAACTGCAGCCGGAGACAAAACAGTTTTAGCTCCAACAGATGCAGCTTTTACTGCCTTTTTAGCTGATAAAGGATTTAATTCCTTGTCTGATGTGCCAGATGCAGTATTAGCACAAATTTTATTAAACCACGTAATTGGAGGTTCCAATATTACATCTGCAGCACTTGCAGGAAGCACAGGTTATGCAAGTACTTTAGCCGATGGTCCAAACTCTGCTAAATTAAGTCTTTATTATGATGGTACTTCTGGTGTAACTTTTAATGGTTATTCAAACGTAGCAATACCAGACGTTGAAACATCAAATGGTATTGTGCACGTTGTTGATGCAGTAATAGATCTACCAACTATTGTGGATCATGCAGTAGCAAATTCAGGATATTCAAGTTTAGTAGCTGCTCTTGGAGCTGCTGATGGAGATTTAGTTACCGTATTAAGTGGAGCAGGTCCATTTACGGTTTTAGCACCAGACGATGCCGCATTTGCAA
>CAZJCZ010000247.1:0-3114 GCA_964544575.1 uncultured Flavobacteriaceae bacterium
TGATTCAAATGTAATTGAACCATTATGCAATTGCATTATTTGCCGCGATAGGCTTAGACCTATTCCTGATCCTTCTTCTTTACTTGTATAAAATGGAATGAAAACTTTATCTGATTCTTCAAGGCTTATCCCTATTCCTGTATCTATAACTTTAATAATAATTTTGTTACTTTCTTTGAAGGCCTCAAGACTTATCTCTCTTTTTATCTGAGTATTAATTGCTTCTATCGAGTTTTTAATCAAATTAATAACAACCTGTTCAATAAGATTCTTATCAGCTTTTAAGATCAAATCTTCGGGTTCCACTTTAGATTTCCAATTTATACTAGCATCCTTAAAATCTTTCGCAAACAGAAAATCAACAGATTTAAAAATTTCAATAATATAAAAATCTGTGTAGTACGGTTCAATGTTTTTTGTTAGCTCACGATATGATTCTACAAAGTTATTTAACCCGTCACTTCGTTCTTCTATTATTTCTAAGCCTCTGACCGTATTCGTAATATCTTCTTTTGATAATTCGTTTAGATTTTTGATTCGATCTGATTCTTCATGTCTCAACAAAGATGATATTACTTTTATTGATGATGAAATTGGAGCTGTTGAATTCATGATTTCATGAGTTAAAACTCGTATTAATTTCTTCCACGAATCCGTTTCATTAAGTTCTAATTCTTCTTTAATATTTTGAAAGGACACTAGTTTTTTACATTCCGCTTCTACTATAAACTCTGAAATTTTAAAATTCAATATTACCGAAATTCCACTTACGCTAAGTTTTATTGATTTAGATGAACCTAATCTCAGGTCCAATAATTTAGTTGAAATGCCAGGTGCTTTTTCATCAAGTCTTTTAAGATTATTTATATCTCCGCACTGAAAGAAATCTTTTGCAACTTTATTAATAAGTTCAACATTCCCATTATCATCAAACTGAATAATCCCGGTATTAACATGTTCTACCAATCTCTGAAAGTGTAGGTTTGATCTTATGTTTTCTATTTTGAGTTCATTTATCTTTCGGTTAATGTCGCCAAAGTTCCGATATATAGCATCCAGATTTCTGCTACCTGTTTCTTTTTGAAAAATCAAACCAGAATCATCACTTTTTATTGATTCAAAAAAGATTAAAAGTTGTCTGTTTAATAAATTAAACTTTCTGATTAAAAAGAATAATTGAATTATAAGTATAACTGCGAGGTTAATCAGTGTAAAATATTCTACTCCCCAAAATAATCCCATAACCAATAAAAATATATTGGCAGTAATCAGAATTAAACGAATTGCGAAGTTTATAAAAACCTTTTGTAAAATCATTTATCAAATTATAAATTGAATTTTTTGATTTTTCTATATAGTGTTTGTCGTGCAATTTTTAATTCCTCGGCAGTTTTATTTAGATTTCCCTTATTGTTCTCCATGGCTTCAATTATCCTAATTCGCTCGGTTTCTTCCAATGATATTTTTTGATGATTTATTTGGTATTCCTTTTTATTATCAATAATAAAATCACTAGAATTTAGTACCAAATTTTCGCTTAAAATTACAGCCCTTTCTAATGTATGTTCCAACTCTCGAACATTCCCTGGCCATCGATATGATTTCAATTTATCAATTGCTTTTTGATCAATTTTAAAAATTGCTTTCTTATATCTCTTTGAATATTTTTCAAGAAAATATTTCGCTAATAATACTATGTCATTATCTCGCACTCTTAAAGGCGGAACCACAATTTGAATCGTATTTATTCTAAACAACAAATCTTCTCGAAATAGAGATTCTTCAACCAATTTATTTAAGTTGCTATTTGTAGCACAAATCAATCTGATATCAATGGGAATAGGACTACTCGATCCAAGCCTGAATATTTCTCGATTCTGAATTACAGATAATAATTTCGATTGTAATGTTAATGGTAAGTTTCCAATTTCATCGATAAACAAAGTTCCTCCAGAAGCAATTTCAAATCGACCTGCTCGATCTTCTTTTGCATCGGTAAATGCGCCTTTTACATAACCAAACAATTCACTTTCAAACAAAGTTTCAGGTAAAGCGCCAATATCTGTTTTGATTAAAAGTTCATTCGACCGCTTTGATTTTCGATGAATTTCATAAGCAATTAATTCCTTTCCTGTTCCATTTTCGCCCGCTATCAATACATTTGCATCGGTTAAAGCTACCTTATCAATTATTTTAAATACTTTTTTTATCTCATCCGATTCGCCAATAATATTCTTATAATCTTTTTGTACATCCCTTTTTAAAATCTCCTGACGCGAACTTAGTTGTCGAATTTTTATATTCGATTTTCGAAGTTTTAGAGCTGCATTTACTGTAGATAATAACTTTTCGTTTTCCCATGGTTTTACTATAAAATCATTAGCTCCTTGCTTGACTCCTTTAACTGCAAGATTTATATCTCCATAAGCAGTAATTAATATAATACTTATAGTTTCATCAAATTTACGAATCTCATTTAACCAAAATAAGCCTTCGTTCCCGGAGTTTGAACCAGGTTTAAAATTCATATCTAGCAAAACCAAATCAATCTGATTACTTCGTAATTTTTCGTTTATCTGATTTGGGTTACTAATACATATAATCTTTTCGTATTTGAATTGAAGTAAAAATTCAAGCGAATTAAGAATAGCTTTATTGTCATCAACTACTAAAATCTGAAAAATTTCTTTTTTCATTACGAATTTAGATCAATTGGAAAAATACAAACTTATGTTACTAATTACAACATACATGTTACACATTGCAACATATAAGTTTTGTATTTAAAACCATTGTCTCTGATCTTAAGCTGCTTGTATTAATGGCACTGAATATGATTATATCTTGGAAAAACAACTAAGTTTAAAAATCATGATTAGAAATTATTTTAAGATTGCCTATAGAAACTTAATACGCAATAAGTTTTTCTCAGTCATAAACTTATTGGGGTTAACCATTGGAATTACAATATCAATTTTAGTATTTATATGGGTAACGCATGAAGTTAGTTATGATAAATTTCATGCAAATAGTAAAGATATTTATAGAATTCTTACTCTTTCAGAAGAAGGAACAGGTTATGGTTCGCCAGCTCCACTTAGCCCCACAATTAAA
>CAZJCZ010000248.1:0-3101 GCA_964544575.1 uncultured Flavobacteriaceae bacterium
TTTTATTAATAAATCGAAATCTATTGACTATCAAGGTTTATTAAATGAATATCCTCGATTAAAAAGCAATTTTAAATCTTTGATTAAAACCCATTATTCAATAAATGTTTTTATCGATAAAACTGCAAAACATGAATATTTGGAACCGGATCTTACACCTTTTTAGATAGTATCACAACCAAACCAATTCAAAAATCAATAACTTGTACGTATTACTTAATTAAGTTTTTAATTTTAAAGAATCACCATGAAAAAACTAATATTTCTTTCGCTTTCATTATTATCCTTTATAGGTTTTGCTCAAATGAAAGCCGACGATGTAAAATCATTTACACTAAAAAATGGTATGAAGTTTCTTGTAGTAGAAGATTTTACCATACCTAATGCCAATATGTATCTATTTTATAAAGTAGGAAGTCGAAATGAATATCAGGGAATTACCGGCCTTTCCCACTTTTTCGAACATATGATGTTCAACGGAGCTAAAAAATATGGCCCTAAACTTTTTGACCAAACTATGGAATTTAATGGAGGGGCAAATAACGCTTATACAAGCAATGACATAACGGCTTATACCAATTGGTTTCCTGCATCTGCCACTGAGGTTATATTTGATTTGGAAGGTGATAGAATTTCAAGCTTAGCTATTGACCCAAAAATGGTAGAAAGTGAACGAGGTGTAGTATTAAGTGAGCGTCGTACAGGTTTGGAAAATTCACCATGGAGGCATTTAATTCAATCTGTTGAAGCCACCGCTTTTCAAGAACATCCATATCACTGGCCAGTTATTGGATATGAAGACGATATGAAAAATTGGACTCAGAAAGATCTTGAAAAATATTTTAAAACCTATTATGCGCCTAATAATTGTGTGGTTGTAATGTCTGGAGCTGTTAAATTTGAAAAAATAAAACAGTTAGCTGAAAAATATTTAGAACCTATCCCATCGCAAGCGTCACCACCAAAAGTACACATTGTAGAGCCTCCTCAAACAGGTGAAAAGAGAATTACAGTACAAAAAGATGTTGCTACGCCATATTTAACAATAGGTTACAAAACACCCGATGCTAAAAACGAAGACTATTATGCTCTAAGCATACTAAGTTCTATACTTTCAAGAGGACAATCGTCAAGGTTGCATTCTGAATTGGTTGATAAACAACAATTAGCAACACAAATCTATTCAGATTATAGTGAAAGTTTTGATCCTGGTCTTTTCTACATATATACTGTAACTAACAAAGGTGTTAACCACGAAGATTTAGAAAACGCCATTTATAAAGAGATAGATAAAATAAAAAATGAAGGAATTAGCGAAAAAGAACTTCAAAAAATCAAAAATCAAAAATTAATGGAATTTTACGGTCAAGTGGAAACTATTAATGGAAAATCTAATAATTTAGGAATATACGAATTGTATTTTGGTGATTATAAAAAAATGTTTGAAGCTCCCGAAAATTTCAATAGAATTACAATTGCTGACGTACAAAA
Organism: uncultured Flavobacteriaceae bacterium; assembly: GCA_964544575.1. Classification (GTDB taxonomy): domain Bacteria; phylum Bacteroidota; class Bacteroidia; order Flavobacteriales; family Flavobacteriaceae; genus Aureibaculum. The sequence continues at coordinate 1,492 of CAZJCZ010000248.1, forward strand.
TGTTGCCAAAAAATATTTCTCTAAAAGCAACAGAACAGTTGGTGTTCTAAAAACTAATACAGACGAATAAATTATGAAAAAACTAAAACTAGTATACCACATAATTGCCTTATGTATTATATTTCCTTCATTTATATTTGGGCAAAGTTATAAATTACCAGAGTACACAACATTTAAATTAGATAATGGGTTAACTGTGTATTTAATGGAACGCCATACTGTACCTGTAATGAGTGTTTCAGCAATTATTCCGGCTGGTGCTGTTGACGACGGGGTTCAAGCTGGCCTAGCAGATTTAACAGCTACTGCTCTAAAACATGGCACTAAACGCTATACAAAAGCGCAGTTAGACGAAGAAATAGATTTTATTGGGGCTAGTTTAAATACGTCTGCATCAAAAGAATTTTCTCATCTTTCGGCCAAATTCGCCACCACAGATAAGACTAAGGTACTAAGTCTTATTAAAGAAGTTTTGATGGACCCTGTTTTCGACGCTAACGAATTCGAAAAGGAGAAAAGCCGCCTACTTGTTAGTTTAGAGCAACAAAAAGAAAGCCCACGGTCAGTAATTGGATCTTACTTTAATAAATTATTATATGGAGATCATGTGTATGGAAATATAACTGAAGGAACGATGACAAGCATAAGCGCCTTAACTGTTAATGATCTTAAAAAATTTCATGCAGAAAATTATTTTCCTGACTATGCTGCTATTAGTATAGCAGGAGATTTTTCTTCTGATGAAATGAAAACAGAAGTTACTAAGTTATTTTCAGATTGGAAAAAAAGAAAATCCTCTTCTAAAAGTCTATCTTCTAAAACAATCAAAACACCTACAGAAAATAGGGTGCTATTGGTGAATAAAGATGATGCAAAAGAGACTACTTTTTTCATTGGCTCAAAGGGTATAAGCAGAAATAACCCAGATTTTATTGCAATTGATGTAATTAATACACTGTTTGGCGGAAGATTTACTTCTATGTTAAATGATGAACTCAGAGTAAATAGTGGTTTAACTTATGGTGCTCGTAGTAGTTTTAGCACCTTAAAAAATGGCGGCTCTTTCTACATAAGTACATTTACCGCCTCTAAAACAACTGAGGCAGCTGTAGATAAAGCATTGGAAGTTTTGAATAAGCTACATGAAAATGGTATTGATGAAAAATCATTGACTTCGGCAAAAAATTATGTAAAAGGACAGTTCCCGCCAAAGTATGAAACTACCGGTCAGTTAGCTAATTTACTAACACAAATGTTTTGGTATGATTTTGATGAGTCGTTTATCAATAATTTTGAAAAGAATGTAGATAATCTCAATTTGAAAAAAGCTAATGAAATAATTAGCACTTATTTCCCTAAAGACAAATTACAATTTGTATTGGTAGGTAAGGCATCTGATATTAAATCAATAGCCGAAAAGTACGGTAAAGTAAAACAAGTTGAAATAAAAGAAGATATTAAAAGCACTTTTTAATAAAAAAAACCAACGTAAAACGTTGGTTTTTTTATTGCACTAATTATTAAGATTCTTCTTATTTGCTTGAAAGAATATTTCTATAAATGTATCACCTCATCATAAGCATCAGCAACAGCTTCCATCACTGCCTCGC
>CAZJCZ010000249.1:0-3082 GCA_964544575.1 uncultured Flavobacteriaceae bacterium
TCTGGTATTTTAGTAATTTCAGAAGAAGAAGCCAGCAGGCAAGAATCAAAAAATTGTATTCGTTGTGGCGATTGTGTTTTTGTTTGCCCAATGGGATTAGAGCCTCATTTACTTATGAATTTGACTGAAAAAGGGCTCTATGAAAGAGCAGGTAAGGAAGATGTTCTAACATGTATTGAATGTGGTTCGTGTAGTTATGTCTGTCCTTCTCATCGGCCGTTGCTAGATTATATAAGATTTGGAAAAAGTATTGTTAAAAAACTAGAAACTGTAAAAACCTAATATGGCGGATAAGAAAATAATTATATCGGCCTCACCGCATGTACATTCAGACAGAACTTCAAAAAAAGTAATGTACGATGTAGTTATTGCATTAATTCCGGCATTTTTAGTATCCATTTATGTGTTTGGGCTTGGTGCATTGGTAGTTACTTCTGTAGCGGTGGTTTCATGTATCTTATTTGAATATTTTATTCAAAAATATCTATTAAAAACGGAAGTTACGATCAGTGATGGTTCTGCTCTTATTACCGGTATTATTTTGGCGTTCAATGTCCCTTCAAGTTTGCCTATTTGGATGATCATTCTTGGAAGTTTGATTGCTATAGGTGTTGCGAAATTATCCTTCGGAGGTTTGGGTTATAATATCTTTAATCCGGCTATGGTGGGTAGGGTCTTTTTATTAGTTTCATTTCCTGTACAAATGACTTCCTGGCCTACTCCAATTGAAAATAACGCTTCATTAGTTGATGTTGTCTCAGGTGAGACAACATTAGGAATTATCAAAGAAGGTTTAATGTATGGCGAAACCATGACGGAAATAAGTTCTAAATTACCTTCAATGACCGATTTGTTATTGGGTTTTACGAGTGGCTCAATAGGTGAAATGTCTGCAATAGCGTTGATACTTGGAGGTTTATTTTTATTGATTAGAAAGGTCATTACCTGGCATATTCCTATAACCATTTTAATTACAATGGGGGTACTAACAGGAATTTTCTGGTTCATCAATCCAGAACAATATGCAAACCCTTTACTACATATTTTATCAGGAGGCGCCATTTTGGGAGCTTTTTATGTAGCCACGGACCTGGTAACGAGTCCTATGACGAAAAAGGGGATGATCATTTTTGCTATTGGAATAGGAATCATTACCGTTGTTATTAGGCTTTTTGGAGCCTATCCAGAAGGTATATCGTTTGCAATTATTATTATGAATGCCTTTGTGCCATTGATCAATACCTATTTTAAACCTCGTCGGTTTGGTTCTAAAATTAAATCACAAATCGTTTAATTATGAGTAAAAAGGAGTCAAATTTTACAAATATGGTAGTATCTCTTTTGATAATCACATTAGTAGCTGGTTTGTCATTAGGGTTTATCAACGATCTCACCATTGGACCTATCGCAAAAGCCAAGTTAGAGAGAAAAGTAAATGCAATAAAACAAGTTTTACCTGAATTTAATAACAATCCTGTAGAAGATATTATCCTTATTAAATCTGAAAAAATTAAAGATAGTATTGAACTGTACCCTGCTTACTTTGAAGAAAAAATTGTTGGAAAGGCTGTTATTGGGTCATCTGATAAAGGATACAGCGGGTTGATCAAAATTATGGTAGGATTCAATCTTGATGGCACCATTAAGAACATTGTAGTTATAGAGCAAAAAGAAACTCCCGGATTGGGAACTAAAATGAAGGGGGATAAATTTCTAAGACAATTTAGAGGTAAAGACCCTAAATCATTTATCCTACAAGTAATTAAAGACGGTGGGGATATTGACGCCCTAACAGGAGCTACAATAACCTCCCGGGCTTTTGGAGAAGCCACTCAATTAGCATATGATGTATTTGATAGCAATAACCCTAATCAATAAGAATCTAATCATTAAGAATTATGGCTGAAAAACTAAACCAAAGGCAAAATTTCTTAAAAGGGATTATCAAAGAAAATCCCGTTTTTGTTATGTTGTTGGGTATGTGCCCTACGTTGGGTGTAACATCATCAGCATATAATGGTTTAGGAATGGGAGTAGCAACATTGTTTGTTTTATTAATGTCAAATATTGTCGTTTCGCTCGTTAAATCACAAATACCGAGTAAAGTAAGAATCCCGGCATTTATTATAATAATAGCATCATTTGTAACCATTGTTGAAATGGTATTAGAAGCTTATATTCCGTTTTTATTCGAGCAACTTGGCATTTTTATCCCCCTAATTGTAGTGAATTGTTTGATACTGGGAAGAGCTGAAGCCTTCGCTTCAAAAAACAACCTTTATTCATCTATTTTAGACGCTCTGGGTATGGGTATTGGTTTCACCATTGCTTTAACGATTCTTGGAGCTGTAAGAGAGATCTTAGGTAGTGGCAGTATTTTTGACTTTAGGTTCGTTTCTGAAAACGCGAATACTATAATCCTATTTATTTTGCCTCCAGGAGCTTTTATTGCTCTTGCGTATTTGGCTGTTATATTTAACAAAATAACAATAAAAACATCTTAAAAATGGAATATATTGTAATTCTCATAGCCGCCGTTTTTGTCAATAATATTGTACTCTCACAATTTTTAGGAATTTGTCCTTTTTTAGGCGTTTCAAATAAGGTATCTACATCAGTTGGGATGTCAGGGGCAGTGTTGTTTGTTATGACTCTTGCAACAATGGCAACTTACTTATTGCACGAATTTGTATTGGTTCCTATGGGATTAGATTATTTAAGAACTATTACATTTATCTTAGTAATAGCAGCGCTCGTGCAAATGGTTGAGATTATATTGAAAAAAGTTAGTCCTCCTTTGTACAATGCTTTAGGTGTTTTTTTACCATTAATAACCACAAATTGTGCAGTATTAGGTGTGGCAATATTGGCGTTGGGTTTAGAAAGCGGTAGTTTATTAAAGGCTGTATTTTTTGCAGTAGCGAATTCTATCGGTTTTGCTTTAGCATTAATCGTTTTTGCAAGTATTCGTGAACAGTTAGAATTAGCTGATATCCCAAAAGGGATGAAAGGAGTGCCAATTAATTTACTGGTAGCTGGACTTTTATCACTTGCTTTTTTAGGTTTTACCGGTTTGGTTTAA
>CAZJCZ010000250.1:0-3082 GCA_964544575.1 uncultured Flavobacteriaceae bacterium
AAATTAATCAAGAATCAAAGATTAAATAACGAAAGGCTAACAATGTATATGAAATCATAGCACCTTTCGGGATGCTACGCCTCATATACTAACCAGTTGTACGTAAGTTTGGAAAAACAAATATTATGAAGCAGAATAATGTACTGAAATACGGAATTGGAATTTTCATACTTGAAATAATTGTTATGGGAATTTGGTTTTACGTTGTAAGGCCTGAGACAAGTGCTGCTTTTGGAATATTGCAAATTACACTAATATTATTCGGAATTAATCTGATTTTAGGACTCATACTCTACTTTCTTAAAAAACCTTTTGCAGTTTTGTTTTTAACTAATTCAATACTATGCCCTATGATTTTTTATGCGCTTTGGATTATGTGGTTTATGTATTTCTCGGAATGAAATAAGGACTAATTAAAACGGAATAAAAACCTACGTACAACAATAGCTAAAACCCGCCCGAACGTATCGTTCGGTACGGGCGGGTTCAGCGTGGCCTCTACCCTATTCTAAAAATTTATCTTTAACCAGCTTGATTAGGTTGAGGACACTCAGAATGCAATTGATAAATTTAAAGCTGTCCCTGATTCAGTGATTCCTGGCTTATCTACTCTTTTATTAGAAATCCACTAAACATTTTAAAAAAAGTTTGTTTAAATAATTAAATTTAATTTAACTTTGTGAAATCATATTTAATCCAATTAACGATAACACCATTTCTTTCTCATGGATCAACTGGGAAAAAGGATAAAGAAAAAAAGAGAGGGTTTAGGCTTACTGGTCAAAGAGTTATCCTCTCACATTGGTATGACTCCCAGTTTAATTTCACAGATTGAGAGGGGAAAAGCGTTTCCGTCCATTGTTACTTTAAAAAAAATATCTGATGTTCTGCAAACTACTGTTGGTGAATTGATCGGTGAACATGATAATTTAAGCCAACACCCATTACTAAAACCCAATGAAAGGAGATTTGTAAAAAAGAACAAGAAAGGCACCAGCTTACATATGTTGTCCTATCATGATCCTTCAAAACAAATTGAGCCATACATCATTCAGTTTAATAAAAATTCTAATTCCGAAGGGATCATGACCAGTAATTATCCAGGTCAGGAGTTTTGTTATGTGTTGAAGGGAAGTTTCGAAGCCGTAATTAACAATAATCATTATACTTTAAGTGATGGGGATGGATTTTATTTTAACTCAAAACAACCGCACCAGTTTAAGAATATTAGCGGGAAAGAAGCGGAAATGTTATGGATAATAACCCCAAACAATAATTGATAACAAGCTAACTGAAAAAAAATAATGGATACAGATAAAACAAATTCTATGACAGGTAAAGAAAAATATCAACCAACAGTGAAAGCACAGGCATTTTTAGACAAAGTCGAAAATGGGAAATATTATCGTGGTATTGTACTTGGGCTTCAAAAATATATTGATAACAAGGTGCCGGAAGAAATGAAAGGATTCTATTCAACAGAAGAGTTGCAGGTATTAACTGATCTAAAAGACACAGCACAAGATGTCGAAGCACGTATGCCCGTAAAAATCACCAATCACTATTATCAAATTGCAAAAAATAGCAAAGCTATTCAGACCTTGGTTAAGGCAAGCCCTAAAGAAACATTTGATCTTGATGGTGCTCCCGATCCTGGTAAACAGATGACCTATAGTCCTTTGGAAGGTTTAATTCACAAATATGAATTGGGGCTAATATATGTAATCAATACCTGTTCAGCACATTGCAGGTTTTGTTACAGAGAAGAGTTAATAGCAAAAAAGGAAATTCTAAGAGAAGATGGCACGGTTGCCTCAAAGGGATTGGCCAAAATACCAGAACTAGTTGCATATATCGAGGAGCATAATAAAGCTGTAGCTGAAAATGGAGGAAGGCATCCTGAAACAAATCGTGAAAAATTAAGAGAAATCTTAATGTCTGGAGGTGATCCAATGGTTCTTAACAACAAAAATCTATCAGAATGGTTCGCAGCTCTAGCCGATGCCGGTATTGACAGTATCCGTCTTGGAACCAAAGAGCTAGCATTTTTCCCAGATCGATTCGACCAAAGCTTTTTTAATATGGTGGATGACTGGCATGCAACATATCCTGAAGTACAATTAAGAATGATGGTGCATTTTAATCATCCTGACGAGTTTTTGCAAAAGGATGAAAATGGAAATTATATTGACAACCCAGAAGGTGGATTAGTATGGATAGAGAGTACTAAGAGAGCCGTTCAAGAACTAGCAAAGCGAGAATATATTATAATTGAGAATCAGGCTCCATTCATTAAAGGCATTAACAATGATCCTGATGCCATGAGAATTATGCAACGTGAGCTAAAGCGAAATCGAATCAATAATCATTATTTTTTCTGCGGGCGTGATATTATTGGTCACAAAGCATTTAATCTTCCGATAGAAGATTCCTGGAATTTATTAAATGATTCTCAAAAGGGATTATCGGGCGTTGAAGCAAGCGCCAGATTATCGATCACGCATTATCTGGGTAAAACAGAAGTTGTTGCTGTAACTAATGATCCAATCCCAGGTGTACCCGGCACTGAAAATGGCGTAGTCATTTTTAAATTGTTACGTGGTGCTGAAGATGCTCCGAAAAAAGGAAAAATAGCAATTGTGGGAAGAAATCCTGAAGCAATATGGTTCAGTGGATACGAGGATAGGGTTATTTATGATGAAGCCGGGTTATTTACTGAGTCTATGAAATCGACAAGTAGCGTAACGCTGGAAGCACAGAGTTCAATGGTTAAATAAGTAATTCCACATGGAGGCACTATGTTAACTCCCAGGAACATCATATCAATAGGTTAATGATGGTTTTTATTAGAGAAATTAAATGTAAAAAACAAGTGGAGTTGGTGTATACCTTCAATATTAAATACAAATAATGATCAATAAACAAATTAGTTCCTTATCCGCAGCAGTAGCTGATGTTTTCGATGGTGCAACTATTATGATTGGTGGATTTGGTGAGGCAGGAAGCCCCATCGAATTAATTCACGCTTTGATCGATCATGGAGCAAAAGACCTAACCGTAGTAAGCAACAATACGGGTAGTG
>CAZJCZ010000251.1:0-3065 GCA_964544575.1 uncultured Flavobacteriaceae bacterium
GGTATTGGTTGTAATATAGGTGTTTCAACTTCAAAATAACCTGCATCATTAAAAAACTGACGCATCGCATTAAAAAGTTTTGTCCGTTTTATAAATACTTCTTTGACCTGAGGATTAACTACCAAGTCTGCATAGCGTTGTCTGTATCGCAATTCTGGATCATTAAACTCATCGTGCGTATTTCCTTCGGCATCTGTTTTTGGCAACGGTAAAGGTTTCAAAGCTTTACTTAGCAGCGTAAAAGCTTTAACTTTTATAGTTTTCTCACCTACTTTGGTTGTGAACAATTCCCCCTCAATACCAATAAAATCTCCTATATCCAATAACTTCTTATAAACTTCATTATAGTTACTTTTATCCTCACCTATACAGATTTCATCTCTATTAAAATAAACCTGAATTCTACCTTCACTATCTTGCAATTCGGCAAAACTTGCGCTTCCTTGAATACGACGAGACATTAATCTACCAGCTACAATAACCTTCTTACTTTCTTCAAAAAATTCTTTAATTTGTTTGGATGTGTGATTTACAGGAAACAAATTTGCCGGATAAGGATTGATCCCTAACTCACGTAATTTGATTAATTTTTCTCTTCGTACCAATTCTTGTTCAGAAAGCTGCATTATATTTTTTTTAGAATTGCAAAATTACATTATTTAAAAAATATGAAAATATTATTTTCAAATATTCTTTCAACAATTTGATTTTAAGTTTTTAAGCCGAAAACTAATTTTTATTCATGATAAAAATCATTAATTAAATAAAAAGAGTTCTGTTATTTTGGCATCGTATTAATGTATGGGTTTTGTTGATAACCCTTACACTACAATTTAATGTAATTATTCTAATAATTAAATCTATAAAAATGAAAAATATTGTTTTCAGCATTATTGCCATCGTTAGTTTTTGTTTTAATTCAAATGGTCAAGAACTATCACCATATATTAAAATTGGAGAGTCTAACGAAAGCATTCAAAAGATATCAGAAAAAGTGATAAGCACATTAAAAGATAATTCTTTTACGGTATTGGGCGAATACAACCCTTCAAATAAAAGTTCTTTAAAAGTAATTGTATTTACAAGAACCGATCTAAAAAATTCTGTAATTAAAGTAAGTGACCGTGGTGGCTTAGCTGCGGCCTTTAAAGTTGGATTAGTAGAAAAAAATGGTAAAGTAATTATTTCATATACGAACCCTGATTACATTTTAAGAGCCTATTTGAGAGATAACTATAATAGTTTCAAAAGTGTTTTTACAAAATTTAGTGCTGATCTGAAATCTACTTTTTCATCAATTGGAAATGAATTTAAACCTTTTGGTGGTACAGTTAATGCAGAGAAACTGAAAAAATATCATTATAAAATTATGATGCCTTATTTTACTGACCCCATTACTTTGAATGAATTTTCTTCGTTTGAAGCAGGTTTAAACATGATTGAAAAAAACCTGAAAGCAAAAAAAGGTAGTGCAGTACAGGTCTATAAAATAATTTTCAAAGAACAAAAGGTGGCTGTATTTGGCATAGGCTTACAAAGTAAGGAAGATGGTGAATCTTACTTTTTACCAAAAATTGGAGAAGATCACGTTGCTGCTTTACCTTATGAAATAATATTACAAGGGAAAGAAGCTACCATGCTTCACGGCAAATATAGAATAGCGTTGCATTGGCCAGAATTAACTATGGGTACATTCATGAAAATCATGAGTACACCTGGTGATATTGAAGATACGCTGGAAGCGCTTTGTGAATAATTAAAATATATAACCTTAAATCGTAACAATCGTATCATATCGACGTCTCATTAGTAGATTATACTCAATATTTGTAAAGTAATTATCTAATGGGATGTTTTCGTGTATTATTGGCAATTATATGCCCGCCTTTAGCAGTTATAGATAAAGGTTGTGGTTCTATTATAATTGTGTTAATTTTGACCGTTCTTGGCTGGATACCTGGGGTATTAGCCGCACTTATTATTTTGAACGGTTCAAACAATTAACATTATGAAATTTAAAACTTTATTACTTTTTATCGGCTTTTTAACAAGCCTGACTAGCTGTATGTTTACTGAGGAGCTATCTATTCATGATAACGGCAGCGGAACCTATGCATTTAAAATGGATATGAGCCAAATGATGGAGTCCATGAAAGATATGAGCAACAGAGATTCTTTAAAAGATCCTGAAGTTTTAGATACCATTGTTTTATTTAAAAACATCTTAGAGGAGAAAAAAGATAGTATTTCTCAACTTACTAAAGATGAGCAAATATTGTTGGAAGGGCTAGAAGATTTGAAATTACATATGCAGGTTGATGAAAAAAATGGAAAAATGTTAATGGATTTTGTATTGGATTTCAAAGATATATCTGAGCTTAAGGATATGCAAAATAAGATTGCAAAAGCACAGGCTTTAAGCGATGGGAAAGAACAGGATAATAGTTTAAAATCTAAAGCTGACGTTGAGTATTCGTTTGATGGTAAAACTTTTAGGAGAAGCGTTATTATGAAAGATCTGTCGGAAGAAAAGCTTCAAGAAGTTGAGCAATCAATCAAACAATCAAGTTCTTTCTTAGAAGGATCGATGTATAGAGTTATTTATCATTTTGAAAGTGAAATTGACAATGTTTCTTTTAACGGAGCTTTCATAAGTGATGATCAAAAAACATTGACCATAGAAGTTCCGTTGGATTCTGTAATGAAAAACCCAAAGTGGTTGGATTTTGAAGTTAAATTGAAGAAATGAGACAAATCTTATTACAGGACCTAGGCACTAAAGACTATAAAGAAACTTGGGATTACCAGGAAGAATTATTTGATTCTATTATTCAAATAAAACGGAAAAATAGAAAAGAAGACTTAGATCTTGAAAGACCGAATCATTTTTTATTTGTTGAACACCCCCATGTATACACTTTAGGCAAAAGTGGTGATCTGAATAATCTGTTATTGAATGAAGCACAACTCAAAGAAAAAGGCATCTCCTATCATAAAATAAACCGCGGTGGCGATATTACCTATCATGGGTATGGACAAATTGTAGGATACCCCATTTTAGATCT
>CAZJCZ010000252.1:0-1458 GCA_964544575.1 uncultured Flavobacteriaceae bacterium
AGCGGATAAAGAATTATCATCAATAAATGTTTATAGTAGTTTGCAGTTGAACGATGGCAGCTTTATGTTGGGAACAATTTCAGATGGCGTTTATCATCTTGGTATTAATGGAGAGTTCATAAACAAAATTAATAGAGAAAAAGGACTAAATAATAATACTGTTTTATCGATATACCAAGATTATGATCATAATATATGGTTAGGTCTCGACAAAGGAATTGACCTTATAAATTTAAATTCTCCCTTTAGCGTTTATAATGATTTTAAAGGCGAAATAGGCGCTGTTTCTGCATCGATAATATTTAATAATCATCTTTATATTGGGACAAATCAAGGTCTTTTTTATAAAGAAATAAATGCACAAAAAGATTTTAAGTTTATTGAAAATACTAAAGGGCAGGTTTGGTGTTTAAAAATATTTGAAAATACGCTGTTTTGCGGACATAATTCAGGTACATACATCATCGATCAAAAAAATGCAAAAAAAATAAGCAATTTCCCTGGTACTTGGGATATGAGATCAGTTGAAAACAACAAAAATCTATTATTACAAGGAAATTACACCGGGTTGAGCGTTCTTCAGAAAATTAATGACCAATGGCAATTTAAAAACAGAATTGAAGGGTTCGATATTTCAAGTAGATATTTTGAATTCGAGGATAAAGATAAAATTATTGTCAATCATGAATTCAAGGGGATTTTTAATTTAGTTCTTGATTCAGAATTTTCTAAAGTCTTAAAACTTAACAAAATAGATCCAATTGGCTCTGGGTCATGTTTGGTAAATTATAAAAATGATATACTTTATAGTTCGGGTAACGGAGTGTTCAAATTTAATACCAAAAAGCAAGAATTCTTAAAGGACTCCTTATTATCGAGCAAATTTTTTAACCGTGAAGATAAGTTGACCGGAAGGATCATATTTAATGACAAAATGGATAAATTATGGGGTTTCTCAGATAAAAGCATTATTTGTGTTACACCGGGAAAATTTGATAATACCCTGCAATCCATTAAAATTTCTGTTCCAAAGTTTTTCAGGGAAAGCCTTGGTTTGCTCAGCTTCGAATCAATAACACATTTAAATGATGAAAATTATTTGATAGGATCCTCCAACGGATACACTATTTTGAATTTAGATAATTTAGAATCTAAAGATTATACCATTAAAATAAATTCAATTGAGAAAGAATTTCTAGACGCTGATAATCAATGGGCTTCACTAGTTCAGAATAATGTATTCAAAGCCAATGAGAAGAGTTTAAATTTTGCTTTTTCCGTTCCTGAATTTGATAAATATACAGAAGTTCAATATCAGTATCTACTGGAAGGATTATTTGATGATTGGAGTCGCTTGTCATATGATCCATATATCTCATTAAATAATTTACCATCTGGAGATTATACCTTCAAAGTTAGGGCACTGATAGGGAACACATTTTCTAATAATATTGATTC
>CAZJCZ010000252.1:1558-3064 GCA_964544575.1 uncultured Flavobacteriaceae bacterium
ATTGAGTATATTTTAGAAGTTTAATCCACACTTATTATTGTTAAAATTACCACATCAATAACTCAACATTGTCAAGATAATAGGGTTAAAAATTAGATTTCAAATCTTTTTTATTAACAATAATGTTATCATAAAAAATACATGTTTTTGCTAACAATCAGTATTAAGTATGTTGATTTAACCCATATGTATAGTAAATTAATAATTCCTTCTAATAATACTGTATATTTTTTGTTGAGGTAATTTTTTTTGAATTCGAAAATTTAAGAGATAAGTTTATAAACTCAAATAAAATTTTATGAATACAATAAAAAACAATTTTCTAAGATTTGCACTTTTCTTGTTTGCAACAACGGTCTTTGCACAGGCCGATAAAGTATCAGTTGAAAAAAACGATACTGGAATGAAATTAGTAGTTAATGGAAAAGATTTTATGATCAACGGTATGAATTGGGATTTTATACCAATAGGAACCAATACAGTAAATGCTGATTTTTGGAATAAATCAGATGACGTCATAAAAGCGGGGCTTGACACTGAAATGTCACTTTTGAAAAACATGAATGTTAATGTGATACGACAGTATACCGGTGTTCCTGCTAGATGGATTCAATACATCTACGAAAACTATGGTATTTACACAATGCTTAATGATTCTTTCGGTCGGTACGGACTTACCTTAGATGGTGTTTGGACCCCCGTTACAGATTACTCAGATCCTCGAACTAAAGAACATCTTCTATCAGAAATTGACAAGTTGGTAAAAGAATATAAAGATACACCAGGTTTATTATTGTACTTACTTGGTAACGAGAACAATTACGGACTTTTTTGGGCCGGGGCAGAAACAGAAGATTTCCCTGATGGCGAAGAAAAAATTAATGCTGTTGGCGAATTACGCGGAAGACCCATGTATAAGCTTATGAATGAAGCTTCTAAAAAAATAAAAGCCATGGATTCTTCGCATCCAGTAGCCATATGTAATGGAGACGTTTTATTTATAGACATCATTGCAGAAGAATGTAAAGATGTAGATATTTATGGAGTAAACATGTATCGTGGTGTATCGTTTGGAGATGCATTTCAAGTAGTTAAAGAAAAATTAAATAAGCCTATTATGTTTACTGAGTTTGGTGCAGATGCTTATAATGCTATTAAAAATGCTGAAGATCAAAAAATGCAGGCGTATTATATGGTTAACAACTGGAAAGAGATTTATGAGAATGCAGCGGGCTTAGGTAAATCAAATAACTCAATTGGTGGTTTTACCTTTCAATTTTCTGATGGTTGGTGGAAAGCTGGTTTTGATGACAGAAAAGATGCAGATACACATCAAACAGAATCAACATGGAACGCTGGTGGCTATACCTTAGATGAAGCTTATAAAGGAGCTAACAACATGAATGAGGAATGGTTTGGTATTTGTGCCAAAGGGCCTACAGATGCAAGAGGACTTTATGACTTATATCCTAGAGCTTCCTATTACGCCTTAAAAGAAGCACATCA
>CAZJCZ010000253.1:0-3043 GCA_964544575.1 uncultured Flavobacteriaceae bacterium
GATAACAAAACCTCCTCTGAAAAGTCCTAGTCCAGTTCTTTGAAGTTCAAATAAGCGATAAGTTAGGACACAATGGCGGCGAACCAAAAACAAGTTTAAAAAGTATAAAAAAAGGATAAGGTAATTAGATTACATTTATCCTTAAACACTAAAGCACTTAATATGTTATGCCTGCCCTTCCGGAAGGCGCGTAAATTATCAGCGTAAATTCAATTTTAACTTGTAGCCGTATTTTGGACTCTGACTTCCAGTAAACGGCATAATTCTTGATAATTTTCCTACAATATTTTATTTCTAAAAACCATACTAAATGAAAAGAGTTTTAATGACCTTAACTTTCTGCGGACTGACTCTTATTGCAAGATCACAAAACGCAAGCGTTGAACAATCAACTTTCGGAATCCAAACTGGATTTTTAGGGATTTGGGCACATAATGAATCGAAACTATCAAATCAAATTGCTCTGCGGAGTGAACTTGGGTTTGATACTGGAATTTGGGGAGGTGATTTTTATGACGGATCAGGTTTTTTATTAGCCCCTGTAATTAATTTAGAACCTCGTTGGTACTATAATTTAAATAAAAGAGAGAACAATTCAAGGCGAATTGACGGAAATAGTGGGAATTTTATTTCGTTAAAAACAAGTTATCACCCTGATTGGTTTGTAATTTCCAGTGATGATGACATTAGCGTAGTAAGTGATATTTCTATTGTCCCTACCTGGGGAATTAGAAGAAACATAGGAGAGCATTTCACATATGAAACGGGAATTGGAATTGGATACGTTTATTATTTTGCCAAAGACGCTGGATATTTAGAAAATGAAGGAGAAGCAGCTGTGAACTTACATTTGCGAATTGGTTACCACTTTTAGACTAAATAAAAGGGTTGTACGACGATGACAATAGGTAACAGCTTGGTTTACTGCAAAAACATGTGGGATTTTCAGCTTGGTTTGTTCTTGCAGATTTAAGTGCTAACCATCACAAATATTGATAGCTGTAACCTTTACAGAGTTCATATGAAGATTGGTCTGAAATCTTACTGACATTTAGGTTCTAACCTTAACTTTTTAATTGAAATTACTATATAAACAATAAATCAAGGTTTGGTAAACTTAATAGTTGAATTGTTGCAATACATTAAAGATTTATGAAAAAAATATTCTATTTCTTTTCAGTTATCATTATATGCTCATGTGCCAGCGGGAAATATAATTATCTATTCGATACTGGAAAACAGCTTGATTTTAGTGATGGAAAATGGGTGCTTAATAGGACTGAATCAAATTCAAAGGTTTTCGATAATGAGTTGTATGATGCTTCCCATGATCAATTAAAAAAAATACTTGGGGATTCTTTGATTGACATGAATTCATTAAGAATGGACAAACTTATTTCACCAAAAATTGGATTTGAATTAAACAGAAGAGAATTGGAACAGATTAAACGAGATACCGAGTGTGATTATCTAATCAACATTAGAGGGAATGTGATTAGCAATGGTGCTGGAACTGTATCGTTTCATAGTGGAAATGGTTATTACAGTGCAAGCAATCAATCTTCGGTAGCCATTTTAATTTACGACCTTAATTCCGGTGAAATCATTTCTTCATCACAAGCTGTGGCTAAAGTAACATCTGAAAATTCTCATTTTAGTGATAACAAGGGAATACCTAGTGTCAATACAAGTGCAGAGACACTAATGGTAAAGGCAGCTAAAAAGCTTATCAAAAAGTATAATACACACCAATTGAACAAATAGAAAACCTATAAAAATCGCCTAATCCGATAACTATGGTTATGTACTTAAAAAAAATATTTTTAATAACCGTTTTCATTCTACCTTCCTTATGTTTTACTCAAAATTTGGAACGCAAAGGGAAATTCTTTTTCAATGTTGGGCCTGAATATCGAATTACACCTATTTATGAATTAAACAATTATTCAAAAAAAGCTTTTTATACGAACGTTGATATGCAAAATTCTGGAGTATCACTTAATTTAGGTGTGGATTATTATATAACCGAAAATCTCGGTTTGGGATTTAAGAACTCCTTTCGTTACGATTTGATTACTTCACAAGAACTTATAGATACTTCAGGGCAAGGGGTTTCCAATTCTAAGAAGGGACTATTGATTGGGTATCATTTCATATTGTTTTATCATTTTCAAGTTTTTAAAAAGGGTGACTTGTTAGTTAGCGCAGGCATTTCCCTCTTAAACCGCAATAGTGAATTCTCAAGTCAAGAACAATTATTTGATAACAATGGCCAGCTAGTGGGAACATCATCGTCATTGGTCGACTATAAATATAGCGCCAACAAACTATCTATAGGATACGTAAATGGAAAATCTAAAATAATGTTGGGTATGTATATAACGGGAAATTCAGGTTATTTCGAGGAAACAACTACCTTTATGGTGCCCTTTGTTAACTACAGTTTTGACTTTGGAAAACTTTGATTTTTGTAAACTAGATAAAGATAAGTTAAATGATTGTTGAAATACAATTAGGAGGTTATAATAAACTATAACTTTAAGTTTAAAAACATAACTGGCTATAAAAGTATTGTAACCTTCATAACTCAGTTAGAAAGTTCAAACAAACGATAAAAAACTTTCTAATATTACTTAACAAACAACTATGATTGTATCAGGAATAATATCAACGTATAAGATACGATTCAGCCAAACTCAAAATTACACTCATAATCGCTCTAGCATATATTGTTTCTCTCAGGACAGAAAAATACAAATATTGATTGTGTTTTATCTAGAACATGAAAGCATTTCAATTGCCCGTATTGATGAATTGGGTAGCCTTGGCAAGCGAATCGTGGTTTATTTTCCTATGAGCATGTTTGACAGTATCCATAAAACTTTGCAAACGGAAAAACCTTTTAGTGTGTATGCCAACAACAATAATGATTATACCCAAGTAGTATTTGGCACAAAAGATGAACAAGTTGGCGAAGAGGAAGACGAAGGGGTTTTTTGGTTTACGTAGTATTATAAATTGAGCCAAAGTTCAATTAAAGGAT
>CAZJCZ010000254.1:0-3040 GCA_964544575.1 uncultured Flavobacteriaceae bacterium
GGATCTCATTAAAATGTCCGGCTATTGTAGGTGCTTTTACTGTTTTGTAATAGGACGTACCTACTCTTATATATGGTATTTCTTTCATAATTATCGGTTTTTGACCCTAGGATTCAAGGTCTTAAAGGGATTAAATAAATTAGACAAATGGTAAGTAGTTACTTCCTTCTGTTTTTAAAAGAATAGTTTAAAGCTTCTATCTCTATTTCGTCATTAGATTTGCGTCCATTTTGTAGTAACCACACATTGAGTTTCTTTTTTTCGAAAAAAATCATTTTTCCATTAGGTTTGGAATGCGGGATATTTCCTGATGCAGTAAGTTTATAAAGATAACTTCTGGAGATACCTGTATAATCACAGGTTTCTTCAAAGGTTAGTACTTCCTTACTAACGGTTAGTAATCGTTCTATACGATCTAAACGTTCTAAGATAAATAAGTTGTCCATTTTATTTGATTTTAGGATTAATAAATGAACAAAAGCACTTTTGTTTTCTTTTATAGAATTCTTAGGGTAAATGTAGGAAAATAGTAAGGTGGATTGAATTATGAAACCATTAAGTTGTTCACAAATAATTGATAAACAGAATGTTAATTAATTTTATATTGATTTGTTGATATAATTCTCCTCTTTATTTTTTTTTGAAATTAAAACAATTCAAATGAGAGTAATCTATAGTATGTCAGAAAATCCTAAAAAAAAGATTTTGGGCAAAAATCAAGGTTTATTAACAATTAAAAATGTCAATTTTTAAATTGACGTTACGAATCATTGAAAATTAGTCTGATTTAATTTCAAAACCCTTAAAGTAATCTTATATTCTAAAAAAGAAACATTTAATCAGCAACAAAAAATCAACCTTGATCTGTATTCTTAGCTTTATTATCACCTAAAATACTATCTCGTTCTTTTAATGCAAGCATATCTCTACTTATTTTAAGATCAAGAACTTTAGCGTAGTGTTGGGTTGTAGAAAGATTTGTATGCCCAAGCATCTTACTCACTGTTTCAATGGGAACCCCTCTTGATAGTGTTACTGTAGTTGCGAAGGTATGTCTGGCCAAATGAAAAGTTAATGTCTTTTTTATTTTACAACCAACTGCAATTTCCTTGAGATATGCATTTACTTTTTGATTACTTGCAACTGGAAGTAATTTGTTCATGTTCTCTTTTTGAGGATAATCAACATATTTATTTAAAATTCGTTCTGCCTCTGGTAAAATAGGGATACTACTAGGTGTATCTGTTTTAGTACGTTTAATTTTTATCCATTTACTCCCATCAATCCCTAATAATATTTCATCATGAGTAAGTTTTTGAACATCTATATAAGCCAATCCAGTAAAACAAGCAAAAATGAAAATATCCCTTACCTGATTTAATCGATCCATCTCAAAGTCCTTCTCGGACATCCTTTTTATTTCATCCTCAGATAAAAATTCTCGATTAACAATCTTTTTTTTCATTTTCCAATTTATAAAAGGGTCTTTGGAAATGTAATTATGTGCCTGAGCAATACGCATAATCTTTTTAAAATTCCTAATGTATTTAAGTGTAGTATTATTTGCACATGATTTTTCGGACTTAAGATAAAATGCCAAGCCTTCAATAAACTTATAATCTATATCCTTTATAGGAATGTCTGAACATTGATAATTCGATTTAATATACCCTCCGAGATGATTATAAACTGTATCGTAACGTTTATAAGTTCCTAATGCATATTCACCCGTTCTTATTAATCGATAGATTTTATCATTATGCTCTTTAAACAAATCTAAAATCTTCTTATAGTCTTGTTTCTTTCCTAAATACGCATCACGTAAATCTGTTGCTGTAAAAGAAACACCTTGTTTTATAAGTTCTCTTTGCTTATCCAAAATTGCATTTTCAACACTTCTCATCAATTCATTTATCTCTTGAGCAATAGCTGAAACACCCCTCACCTTTCCCACTATAGCATCCCATTTATCAATTGGAACTTTGCGACTAATACTCATCTCAGCCCTTGTTCCATCAACGGTAATTCTACAATAAATACCTCCTAAGCCATCAGATTTTCCTTTGGCTTTTCTAATATGATACATTATGGAGAGAGAAAGACTCACTTTTCGTGTTGGTTTTTCACGAAAGTTACAAAATAATTTTTACAAAAAAAAATCACGACACCAGTAATAGAAGTCGTTCACAGCCAATTCGGGAGTAAATCTTATTCCAAAAAAGACTCCCGAATTCCTCCCGATTAAAATGGTTTTAAATGGTATTATTTGATATTCTTAAAAATGACAAAACCCTCAAACAGTGATGTTTGAGGGTTTTTGATGGAATTTGTTACTGTTCCAGTGGGCAATGAGGGATTCGAACCCCCGACCCCCTCGGTGTAAACGAGGTGCTCTGAACCAACTGAGCTAATTGCCCGAAGCGGATGCAAATATAAATTAGTTTTTTATTCTGGCAAAGGTTTTTAAGTAAAATTTAGACCACTTCAGCCACAACAAAAGTGCTCCCTCCAACAAATATTAAATCGTCTTTATTTGCTTTATTTTTAGCAATATTTAATGCTTCAATTACTGAACTATATGTGCTGCCTTTTAGATTAAAATTAGCTGCTTTTTCTTGTAGTATTTTAGCGTCTAAACCTCTTGGAATATCCGGTTTGCAAAAATAATATACGGCAGTTTCCGGAAATAAGTTTAAAATTGTTTCTAATTTTTTATCATTCACAACTCCCAATATAATATGCAAGTTCCTATACTTTTCTTCCGAAAGTTGATCTAATACATAGGTCAAACCTTCCCTATTATGTGCCGCATCACAAATAATCGTTGGTTTTGAACCAATTTGTTGCCAACGACCTAATAGGTTAGTGTTCTTAGTTACTTTTAACAAACCATCCTCAATGTGCTTTTCAGAAATAGCAAAACCTTTACTTATTAATATTTTTATGGTCTGTATTGCCGTTTTAAGATTATGCTTCTGATACTTACCCAGTAGGTCTGTCTTATAATCCTTTATGATTTCAGTTTCTGCTATGGACAGAT
>CAZJCZ010000255.1:0-3027 GCA_964544575.1 uncultured Flavobacteriaceae bacterium
AATACTCTCTAAATAATTATTCCATTTATTTAAAGTATTAATATTTTGATATACAGACTTATCTGTAACTTTATGATAAGCTATACTTGAAGTATTATATTCCTTTATTTGAATGTCTAAGCGTGCTTTTTTTGAAGATAGATCGACTGATAATAGTGTTGTCCAAAATTCAGGTTTCAATTTTACAGGATGCCCTTTTTTATCTTCACAAACAGGAATAACAATTGGTTTATTTTTATCGATAAAAGATCTCAAACTAACCTTATTAAATAAAGGAACGTCAATGGGTTGTACAATTACAGTTACCTCTTTTTCAATATTTCTCAGAACAGTTTGGAGCGTAGAAAATGCACCAAACTGAGGTTGATGATTGATAATTACCCTTACTTCTACTCCATTGTAATTGTGAGTTTTATCTATGGCCTTTTTAAACCAAGGGATTGATTCAAAATACAGCTCGTAATTATAACCCAAGCCAATATATACCTTTGGATTAATAACGCCCTTAAAACGAGATATCTGTTCTAAAATCCAAGGCGTACCATGATAATCAAGTAACCCTTTAGGAGTACCCATCCTACTCGATTTTCCTCCTGCCAGCAGTATTAATATAGGCGCATCCTCCATCAAATTATACTAAACCATGATCCATTAAAGGTAATGAGTAATAACGCTTACCAGTTGCATTAAAAATGGCATTTATGATAGCTGGTGCTATTGGAGGAACTCCAGGCTCACCAACTCCCGTTGGTTTATCATTATTCTTGATGATCTCAACATGTATTTCCTCTGGAGCTTGATGAATGCGTGTCATTTTATAATCATGATAACCACTCTGTTCAATAGCCCCTCCTTTGGCTGTTATCTTACCGTAATAAGCGAGTGACATACCAAAAATAGCGGCACCTTGCATTTGTGATTCAATGGAGTCCGTATTCACCGCTGTACCGCAATCAATTACAGAATGTATCTTATGAACTTTTAATTTGTCATTTTTTACAGATACTTCAACTATTGAAGCCACGTAGGAGAAAAAGCTATAATGCATAGCTATCCCAATCCCATGACCCTCATCTAAATTCTTACCATAATTGGCATTTTTAGCAACAGTTTTTAATACATGTTTCATTTTTGCACTATCAAAATGATGGCCTGATGGATGTTCTTCTACCCTATCATTTCCAATCAGATCCAATCTAAATTGCAAGGGGTCCTTACCTGCTTTTACCGCTAATTCATCTACAAAAACATTTACCGAAAAACCTTGTATGATATTATATACAGACCTATACCATCCAATACGTACATGTGCCGGCGCTTTTCCATTTTCGCAACGCACATTGTCAATTTGATATGGAATATTAGTTAACCCTTGTGCAAATTCAAATCCAGCCCCGTAACCTGTGTCAGGAGCAAAAGTTGATGTTATTGAAGGATAAGCTACCCGGTGTAGCCACCCGGTAACATTTCCGTTATCATCCAATGAAGCTTTCATATACTGTGCACTCACTGCATGATAATAACTATTTTGTATATCATCTTCACGTGTCCAAACTACTTGAACCGGGGCATTAATAGCTTTCGATACCATTACTGCTTCCACAATAAAATCCGGTTTTGATTTTCTACCAAAACCACCCCCTAAAAAAGTAACATTAATTGTTACATGTTCTACGTCAATCTCAAGATAAGCTGCCACTTCATCCCGTGTCGTTTGGGGAGCTTGTGTAGGTGCCCAAACTTCACATGTACCATCCTCTTTAACCCATGCTGTAGCATTGGGCACTTCCATTGGTGCATGAACTAAATGAGGTAAATTATAGGTGCTTTCAACAGTGTTTGTTGCCCTATTAAATGCCTTATTTACATTGCCATCATTACGGAATTCTTTTCCTTTTTTATGAACATTTTTGGTGATCATTTCAGCATATGAAGTACTGTCATAACTGCTATTGTCACCCATATCCCATTGAACTTTAAGCGCTTCTTTACCTTTGAGAGCTTCCCAAGTATTGCTGGCAATCACAACAACACCTCCTAAGGGGCCAAAAGGTCTAGCAATTCTTGGAATTTCTATTACATCTTGAACACCACTAACAGCCAATGCTCCTGTCTTATCAAAACTTTTTACAGTACCAAAAGTTACCGGGCATCTAGCAATAGCTGCATATTTCATCCCTTGTATCTTAATATCCATCCCATATTTTGGTTTACCGGAGGTAAAACCTGCTCCATCTACACTTTTTAGTCCTTTTCCTATATATTTAAAATCTTTAGAATCTTTTAAAGGCGGATTTTCGGGGACATCTACGGCAGCCGCTTCCTTTACTAGATCACCGTAAAATATTTTATTATTGTTTATCGTATTAATTACATAATGGTTATCTGTTTTTATATCAGACTCATCAACTTGCCATTTCTGAGCTGCCGCTGCAATTAACATTGCTTTTGCGGTAGCCCCCATTTTACGCATAGTTTCGTAAAGTGTTCTGACACTACGTGAGCCATCAGTATTTTGATTGCCATATTTTGGGTGTCCAATAGCTTGCTCTACACTAACAAACTTCCAATCTGCGTCCATTTCATCTGCTATAATAGAGGTCATTGAAGTACGTACGCCCTGACCCATTTCAGAACGAGAGGCAATTAAAATTAATTCGCCATTATCTTTCAATTGTACAAACAAATTTGGTTCAAATGATGACCCGTTAAATGGTTTCAATTTTGTTGCTTCTTCATCTGATGAAGGAAAGTTACAAGCGATAATTAATCCACCAGAAGCTAACCCTACACTTCTAATAAAACTTCTTCTTGATAATTTTTGTATTGGATTCATGACGATTCAGTTTTAGAGTTAGTTAGGTCTGCCGTTTTATGAATTGCCTTGCGTATACGATCATAGGTGCCGCATCTACATATGTTACCGCTCATAGCAGCATCAATGTCATCATTTGTAGGGCTAGAATTTTCTTTCAACAATGCAACTGCCGATACAATTTGACCAGATTGGCAATAACCGCATTGTGG
>CAZJCZ010000256.1:0-3012 GCA_964544575.1 uncultured Flavobacteriaceae bacterium
TCTAAACCGCTTGGTTTTACTGTTTCAACGTTTCCGTATTTTTGATTCATAATCTTAATTAAAATTTTAATCCTGCTTCTCTTGCTCCATCAGCTAGAGCTTTAACTCTACCATGATATAAAAATCCATTTCTATCAAAAGCTACTGATTCAATACCAGCTTTCTTAGCTTTTTCTGCTAACGCTTTTCCAACAAGGGTAGCAGTTTCAATTTTTGATCCTTTATTTGGAACAATACCTTTTTCTCTTGAGGATGTAGCCACTATAGTTGTACCTGCAACATCATCAATTAATTGAGCACTTATTTCTTTATTACTTCTAAAAACTGAAAGCCTAGGCTTTGTTGCATTTCCAGAAACAATTTTCCTGATTCTATGCTTAATTCTTTGTCTTCTTTGTAGCTTTGATAATGCCATTTTATTTCGATTTTATCGATTTATGCAGATTTACCTGCTTTTCTTCTTAATTCTTCACCAACATACTTAACTCCTTTACCTTTGTACGGTTCAGGTTTACGTAACGAACGGATTTTTGCCGCAACTTGACCTACTAATTGTTTATCAAAGGAAGTTAATTTAACTATAGGATTTTTACCCTTTTCTGAAATAGTTTCAATTTTTACTTCCGGAGCTATATGCATCACAAAATTATGCGAGTAACCTAACGCTAATTCCAAATTTTGACCTTGATTGCTTGCTCTATATCCAACACCAACTAGCTCTAACTCCTTGGTCCATCCCTTAGAAACACCTTCAATCATATTAAACATAAGAGATCTATAAAGACCATGCTTAGCTTTATTCTCTATACTATCTGATGGACGGGTTACTAGTATATTTTCGCCTTCCACTTTTATAGTTACATTAGAAAATTCTTGAGATAATTCTCCTAATTTTCCTTTTACAGTAACAACATTGTCTATAACTTCAACTGTTACTCCTTCTGGAATTGCTACCGGATTATTTCCTATTCTTGACATCTCTTAATTCTTTTTAATATACGTGACATAAAATTTCACCACCAATATTTTCCTGACGAGCCTTTTTGTTAGTCATTACACCTTTAGATGTTGAAACTATCGCAATTCCAAGTCCATTTAAAACTCTTGGCATGTCAGAAGCATTGGCATATTTACGCAACCCTGGTTTACTAATTCTTTGTAAATTTCTTATAATTGGTTGCTTTGTAATTTTATCATATTTTAAAGCAATCTTAATATTATCTTGAACTTTACTCTCTTCAAATTTATAGCTTAAGATATAACCTTGATCAAATAAGATTTTAGTCATTTCTTTTTTTAAGTTAGAGGCTGGTATTTCAACTACTCTATGTCCTGCATTTGCAGCATTTCTTATTCTTGTTAAATAATCTGCTATAGGATCTGTATACATATTTATTAATTTTACGGTTTTGGTTTTTAATCCCGAGTACTCGGGATTAAACCTGAAACCAATTTATAATTTTACCAACTTGCTTTTTTAACTCCAGGTATTAATCCTTGATTTGCCATTTCGCGAAATGTAACACGCGAAACACCAAATTGACGCATATAACCTTTAGGTCTTCCTGTTATCTTACAACGATTATGCATTCGAACTGGTGATGCATTTTTAGGTAACTTTTGTAATCCTTCATAATCTCCAGCTTCTTTTAAAGCTTTCCTTTTTTTAGCATATTTAGCTACTATTTTCGCTCTTTTAACCTCACGGGCCTTCATTGATTCTTTTGCCATCTCTTAATTCTTTTTAAAAGGTAAACCTAATTCGTGTAATAATGATTTTGCTTCTTTATCCGTATTTGCTGAAGTAACAAATGTGATATCCATACCACCAATTTTGTTTACTTTATCAATATCTATTTCAGGAAAAATAATCTGTTCCGTAATTCCTAAGTTATAATTTCCTCTTCCATCGAAACCAGTTGCTTTTATGCCTCTGAAATCTCTAACTCGTGGTAATGATGCTGTAACTAATCTATCTAAAAATTCATACATCTTATTACCATGCAAAGTTACTTTAACACCAATTGGCATTCCTTTACGTAACTTGAATGCGGCCACGTCTTTTTTAGATATAGTAGAAATTGCTTTTTGACCAGAAATTTTTGTTAACTCATCAAGCGCATATTCTATTAATTTCTTATCAGCAACTGCTGCTCCTACTCCCTTACTAATTACAATTTTTTGTAATTTAGGTACTTGCATTACATTTTTATAACCGAATTCTTCAGTCAAAGCAGCTTTAATTCTACTTTTGTAATCTTCTTTAAGTCTTGGTACGTATCCCATAACTATATAATTTCTTTAGATTTTTTTGAAAATCTTACTTTTTTATCTCCCTCCATTCTATAACCAACTTTCGTGGTTTCTCCTTTTTCTAATATCATTAAATTAGAAACGTGAATAGGAGCTTCAAATTTTGAAATTCCCCCTTGAGGATTTTGAGCGCTTGGTTTAGTGTGTTTAGATACCATATTAACACCTTCTACAACTGCCTTATTCTTATCTTTAAGAATTTTAACAACTTTTCCTTCTTGCCCTTTCTCGTCACCAGTTATTATTTTAACCGTATCTCCTGTTTTTATCTTTAACTTTGACATAATTTGTAAACTTATTAAAGCACTTCAGGTGCTAATGATACAATTTTCATGAATTGTTTTTCACGAAGTTCTCTAGCTACCGGCCCAAAAACACGGGTACCTTGCATTTCACCAGAAGTAGAATCCAATAAAACGCAAGCGTTGTCATCAAATCTAATATAAGATCCATCTTTACGACGTACTTCTTTTTTGGTACGAACTACAACAGCACTAGAAACTTGTCCTTTCTTTACAGTTCCGTTAGGCGTGGCAGCTTTTACTGAAACTACAATTTTATCACCTACAGAAGCGTAACGTCTTTTAGTTCCACCCAGCACACGAATTACCATTACTTCTTTAGCTCCAGTATTATCGGCTACATTTAATCTTGATTCTTGTTGTAACATAATTATTTAGCTCTTTCTAAGATTTCTAC
>CAZJCZ010000257.1:0-2997 GCA_964544575.1 uncultured Flavobacteriaceae bacterium
ACACTTTTGTTGCAGAAGGAACAATGATAACCGTAAAAGCAACGGTATCCTTAAACAAAGATTTTGGTGCAGGATATATTTATGACCTCATTTTAGAAAATGGGATTATTGTGCCATAAATTAATTTACAATAAGAAGTCACCTTATGTTTTCTCTTTTTAAGATATACAAATATTGAATAATAATAACTAATCTAAAATATGAATCTTATGAAAAAATTAATACTTAGTATAAGTTTGGTAATAGTTGTGATATGCTCTTTTGTTTTGATGAGTAATAAAAGTATTGACAAAAACAATTATACGCCTATTACTGAAGATGGTAATTCTAATTTATTATATCCTAGTGGTTCACCGGGTAACTATACGGGGTCCCCTGGAGATGCGGGAAATACCTGCACTCAATGTCATAGTACCGCAAATTTTAATTTGGTTCCAACAATAACTACAACCATACCATCAACAGGATATGTTTTTGGGCAAACTTATATCATTACTTTATCAACAACTTCTAATTCAGCAGATGCCTGGGGTTTTGAATTGACGGCTGAAAAAAATCTTGACAATTCAAATGTTGGTGTATTTGACTTAACTGGAGCTTCTGGTTCCCTTAAGTTGATCAAAAGTAATACTTCTGTTACACAGAGTAATGATAACTCAAGTTCATGGAGCTTTAATTGGACCGCTCCATCTACAGATGAGGGCGACATTACTTTTTATGCGGCAGTTCTTGCAGGAAATGGCTCAGGCGAAGACAATGATGATACAAAGCTTATCTCTGAATCTGTATCTTTAAGTACGTTGGGGATTGCAGAAGCTAATCTTTTGACCTTTGAAATATTTCCCAACCCATCACAAGACTTTTTGACAATTCAATTACCTAATGAAATGATAAATGGTTCAATAGAATTATTTGATTATTTAGGGAGATCTGTCAAATCTAAAAAAATTAGCAATATTGATAATAAATTGAATTTAAGCAATCTAAACCAAGGTATATATTTCGTTAAGGTAAACTCTGAAGGGAAAATGGGTGTGCAGAAATTTATAAAAATATAATAGCTAAAAATTTAAGGGCAGAAGGAACAATGATAACGGTAAAAGCAACGGTATCCTTAAATAAGGATTTTGGTGCAGGATATATTTATGATTTTATTTTTGAAAATGGTATTATTAACTAATTTTATTTTTTTCAATTCCTTTAATCTTACAATTATGATCAATTATCCGCAAGAAACATTTCAGACGATTATTATTATAATCATTTTGATTTTATTAAGAATTCTGTTTAGATTTTTTCTTAAGAAATTTACAATCATCAAAGCAATAGATGTAAATAGAAGGAAGGTTATTCTAAATTTAACTTCTCTGTTGGTTTATATTTTTGCAGCTGTGATCATAGCGGCCATTTGGGGTGTAGAGTTCAAACAACTGTTCATATTTCTGTCTTCAATAATTGCCATTTTAGGAGTTGGTTTTATTGCACAATGGTCAATCCTATCAAATTTAACGGCGAGTGTTATTCTATTCTTCAATCATCCTATGCGAATAGGGGATAGGATTAGGGTAATTGAAAAAGACTATAATTTTGTAGGAGAGGTGACAGACATTACCGGATTTTTTGTATTTATGAGAACAGATAATGGCGAAAATATAACCTTACCAACCTCTTTTGTTCTTCAGAGGGGCATAGAAATTTTTGAGAAAGAATAGCAAAATTTCAAAGGTAAAACTCAAAAGTTTAGTCTTTGTAACTTCAATAATTATAAAAGACATAAAGTTTACTCTTCATTTTTTTCAAAAAAACAAAACCCACAATTTGATTGTGGGTTTTACATTGTTAAAGACCAGTAATAGAAAATGTTCAGCTTTTCTTCCAGCTGACGTTGTTGAAATTAGGCCAGTTCAAAGCGGTCTAGGTTCATCACCTTATTCCAAGCACCTACAAAATCTTTTATGAACTTCTCTTTAGAGTCCTCAGATCCATAGACTTCGACTAGGGCCCGAAGTTCTGAATTGGAGCCAAAGATCAGATCGGCACGAGTGCCTGTCCACTTAAGATCACCTGTTATACGATCATGACCCTGGAAAACATCTTGAGAATCAGAATTCGCTTTCCAGGTTGTCCCCAAATCGAGCAGATTAACGAAGAAGTCGTTTGTGAGTGCTTCAGAACGTTTAGTAAAAACTCCATGTTGAGAATGATCAAAGTTCGTATTAAGAACACGCATACCACCAACAAGCGCTGTCATCTCTGGTGCAGTAAGTGTTAATAATTGTGCTCTGTCAACCAACATTTCTTCCGCTGATGCTTTGTGTTTAGGTTTAAAAAAGTTACGGAATCCATCTGCGGCTGGCTCTAGAGCAGCAAATGATTCTACATCCGTTTTTTCCTGAGAGGCATCTGCTCGTCCAGGTGTAAAAGGCACTGTTACATTATGACCAGCATTCTTTGCGGCTTTTTCAATACCTGCGCATCCACCCAGAACGATCAAGTCTGCAATGGAAACCTTTTTTCCACTAGACTGAGCGCTATTGAATGTTTTTTGGATAGCTTCAAGAGTTTCTAACACTGAAGTTAGTTGAGCTGGGTTATTTACTTCCCAATCCTTTTGCGGGGCAAGGCGAATACGCCCACCATTGGCACCACCACGCATGTCAGAACCACGAAATGTTGATGCTGATGCCCAAGCAGTAGAAACCAGTTGAGACACAGAAAGTCCTGAATCCAATATTTTAGTTTTTAATTCGATTATATCTTTATCGTTGACCAACTCATGTGTAACAGCTGGGATAGGATCTTGCCAGATCAACTCTTCTTTAGGTACTTCAGAACCTAAATAGCGTGCAATTGGTCCCATATCACGATGAGTCAATTTAAACCATGCACGAGCGAACGCGTCTGCAAATTCTTCCGGGTTCTCATGAAAACGTCTAGAAATAGGTTCATAGATCGGATCCAATTTAAGCGCCATATCCGCTGTGGTCATCATTAGAG
>CAZJCZ010000258.1:0-2985 GCA_964544575.1 uncultured Flavobacteriaceae bacterium
AGTTGATGACCGGTAGTTATAGTAAATGTATTATCCTCTTTAAGCGATTGTATATTCTGGCCGGTAGTTTTTGAAATTTTTAGATCTTGGTATTGAGTTTCTAAAACTTCAACTAAAAGATTTCTCGAATGCCTTCCAAACGACGATTGTTTTAATTTAATTTGCTTTTCAAATCCTTTTAGATCAGGGAAATTTCCGTAAAACGATCTTATTTCTTTAGCTTGTGAAAGATAATCGCATGCTGTCTTTGAAAAATAACCTGTTTCTTTATATGGTATTGTGTATGTTTTCAAAAATTAGTTGGTCTTTTGAAATAATGTGTAAACATAATCGCGGTCTTCACCATTAGGCATCGTGTAAATATAATTAAAACTGTCTTTTAAAATATATCTTGAGCCCAACTTTTCTTGAAGCATATTTACACTATATCTCTTTACGGGCAATCCACTGCATCTTTTAGCTCCTTCCAAATTAAAAACAGCCAATATTACATAACCATTTTTACATACTTTTTGGTCTAATAAATCAAAATATGCATCTTGGTCTTTCTCTTCAATAAAGAAATGCAGCACTGCTCTATCGTTCCATAAATTTACCTGAGATATCTTTTCTAATTCTGTTGGGTTGATTATATCATCAACAATCCATTTTACAGAATGTTGCTTTTCTCCAATTCTATCTTTAATTTTATTCAGGGCCTCAATGCTAATATCATTGGCGATCAAATTGGTATAACCATTTTCAAGCAAACTATCTATCAAAGTAGAAGAACCTGCTCCAACATTTAAAATTAAATCTTTTTTAGCCAAATTACATTTTTCAATGAGACGTAAACTTGGTGAAGATTCATTTTCGTACCATCCTAACTTTGTAATATCAGCATCTTTATAGACATCATGCCAATGATTAGAACTATTTTTAGTTTCATTTACATCTGAAGTAACACAGTTTTTACTTTTATCTAAAATACGGCAAGAATCCTTCTGTTTATCCATCTTTTTAGATTGGTTCGCCATACAGATCAAAATCACCTGCTGAAGAAATCATAACATTGACAAACTGCCCTATTTGCACATAATGTTTGGTAGCGTCAATTAAGACGTCATTATCAACATCGGGAGAATCAAACTCTGTACGGCCAAAAAAGTAATTCCCTTCTTTTCTGTCAAATATACATTTGAATAACTGCCCTATTTTCTCTTGATTTAACTCAAAAGATATTTGACTTTGAATTTCCATAATTTCAGCAACACGATCTTCTTTAACCTCTTGAGGCACATCGTCAATCAAAGCTGCAGCATGCGTATTTTCTTCATGAGAGTAGGCAAAAGCACCTAATCTATCAAATCGTGTTTCTTTGACCCAATTTTTTAACTCCTCAAAAATTTCGTCCGTTTCTCCCGGATAACCAACAATGAGTGTAGTTCTGATCGCCATATTAGGTACAGACTCTCTAAACTGTTTTAAAAGTTTTACAGTTTTGTCATGAGAAGTTCCACGTCGCATTGATTTCAATATATCGGTATTGATGTGTTGTAAAGGAATATCTAAATAGTTACACACTTTTGATTCATTTTTCATGACATCAAGCACGTCTAATGGAAACCCAGTTGGAAACGCATAATGTAACCTGATCCACTCAATACCATCAATTTTGACCAATTCTTTCAGTAAATCAGCCAATGCACGCTTTTTGTATATATCTAAACCGTAATAAGTAAGATCTTGAGCAATCAAAATTAATTCTTTAATTCCTTTTTCTGCAAGTTTAGTCGCCTCCTCAATCAAATCTTCGATAGGTGTTGATACATGTTTACCTCTCATTAACGGAATAGCGCAAAACGAGCAAGGTCTGTCACAGCCTTCGGCAATTTTTAAGTAAGCATAATGTTTAGGTGTTGTCGTTAAGCGTTCTCCAATTAACTCATGCTTATAATCAGCTTCAAGCGCTTTTAACAAATTTGGGAGGTCATGGGTACCAAAATAGTCGTCTACATTTGGAATTTCTTTTTCAAGATCTGGCTTATATCGCTCACTTAAACAACCAGTAACAAAAACCTTATCTACTTCTCCTTTTTCCTTTTTGTCAGCATAATGCAGAATTGTATTTATTGATTCTTCCTTAGCTTTCCCGATAAAACCACATGTATTTATCACAACAATATTGCCATCGTCATTTACATCTTCATGTACTACGTTTTTATCATTCGCTTTTAATTGACCCATTAAAACTTCAGAGTCATATATATTTTTAGAACAGCCTAAGGTAACAACATTGATCTTATTTATCTTTGAAGACTTTGTTCGCATAATTTATCTTGCTTAAGGTTGCCAAAACTACGCTTTTACCGATAAAAAACATTGAGATAATTATTAATAATTAGGAGAGGAGCTTAATTAAACAAAGCCCCTATTTTTTGCCTCTAAGATTAACTCTTCATCGTTGGCATTATCTAGCTCCAACAAGTTTTTAATTTGCACTTTTCTTTTTTCAATAGCACTTAATGACAGGTTAATATAATTTGTTAGATTTTTTGTTTTCACCCCTTTAGAAAGATAAAAAATAATCTTTCGATTAATATCGTCCAATTGAGACTCAATTGAATTAGTTGTTTGTTTTCTAAAATACTGTGCTACAGTTGCGCTATAATATGGAGGGTCATAAAGAATTTTATCAAACGCATTTAATAATTCATCTGATGTTAAGTCAACTTTAATTAACAAACCGTCAGGATTAACAGATTTTAAAATATTATGGATCCTGTGATTTTCATTAAACATCGTAAGAATAACTATTTTTGCTTTTGGCAGTAATTCTTTTGCGAAAATAGCTAAATCTTCGCCAGAGATAATTTCACCATTACCGGAAGGCGGTAGTTTAATATCTAAAAATAGCATATCATAATGTGAATTCTTAGCTGAATCTCCAATCTTAACAATGGCTGTATCACAATCATTTGCACTATCAATCAATATGTTGTAATC
>CAZJCZ010000259.1:0-2967 GCA_964544575.1 uncultured Flavobacteriaceae bacterium
TTATTTAGATAAATACAAATACCTTTCAAAAACCCTAAATCCAGTTTAATTGTTTTCTTTCAGACCAATAATCTGTGGCATTTATTCTAAAAGATCTTAGTTTAGATAACTCTTCTTCTAACAATTGAAACTCATTAGATTTCAAGTTCTCTTTAATCTGGTAGGGTTCAGATGCTCCACTAAGTACCATAAACGGATCAACCGTTTGAATACAAAACTGCAAAGCAATGGCATCTATGCCAACAGAATATTTATTGGCCATTTGACCTAAAGAAATATACATATCCTTATATGCCGGATAATTCGGATTGGGAAAGACCCTACCATTAGCCAAAGCCTCTTTAATCACAATGCGGTTTCCATTCGCTTTTATCAAATCGGAGATCTCTGATAAACTTTGATCTAATAGGTTGTAGGTAATTTGAAAAACTTCAAAAAGCGAAGTATTTTCTATCTCAACCTCCAGCGCCTTTTTCAAAACCTCTATTTGGTTATCGCCTGTAGTTGTTAAACCAATTAGGATATTGTGCTCTGACTTTATTTGAGCCAACTTTTGTAATACTTCTTCATTTTCTAAGACACCGGTATCGAATGTGGCCGAGTGAATTTGAAGCGTAGAGAGATAAGGAAGCAATTTTTTTGATACTTCCCACTGCTTAACTAACTTATTTATACTATGATCTTTCAATTCATGAATGGTTGCATTAGGGTCAAAATCAGCCACGTAGGCATAACCCCATTTGGTAGCTACTTCAATAGAATCGTCATTTTTGTCCCTAACCCAATCAAAAACTAGTTGTTCAGCTAAGCCATAACCTGGAGCCGTATCAAAATAGCGAATACCTTGCTGATAGGCTGTTTCAAGCACCTGGTATCCTTTTGCTTTAAATGCATTTAAAGCAAATGCTTCTGTAGCTTTATTTTTTATGTTAATATATTGGGGGCGTCCGATAGCAGCTGTTCCTAATCCAATTTTTTGAGTATCCATTTCTTTGCTTGTGCTAAGGGTTTATTCCGCTTTCATATCGCTTATAATGATATTGTATCCGTCAGGATCTCGAATTAAAATTCCATTTTCATGCCAATAAGGATTCTTGGCTTTATGTGTTTTAATTTTTTGAGTATTTATATTTTCAATTATATAAATTCCTTTTTGTTGGATAAAAAACTAATATATCGTCATCGTCAAATTGATGTTCAGCTAATTCATCTGACCTTGTAAATTCTAAATGCCAATCCAAATTCTGTTTACCAATAAAAACCCCATCATAATTGTCGTGATTAGTGAACGAACCCAAAATCTCTAAATTTAAGATGTTTATATAAAACGCTGTTATCTTCTTAATTTTGTTAGTATGTCTTGCAATTCTAAAATTCATCAATTTGTTTTGTTTTGTAATTTTTTTTCAACTTACATACAACGTTTGGTATATGGTTTGCTCCGTTAACACTGAGATAGCAAAATCAGAAGCAATTAACCCGCCCGTACCGAACGGCACGTTCGGGCGGGTTATACATCACGTTAAGTGCTGTTCTTGAATCTGCTAATATGTTTCTTGATCGCATTATTTAATTCGTGATAGTTTGTTTGAATAAGCCAGTGACCAGAGTCCAATTCAATAAACTTATACTCATTTTTCATGTATTGATGACTATTATTAACGGCAACAGATCCAATTGCCATATCCTTATTTCCCCAAATAAATAATGTTGGAACATAAATATCTCCAAGTATTTGATCATTAGAAGCTTTCTTTAAAAGACTATAATTACTGCGATAATAATTTAGTGTAGCAGTTAGTTGTTTTCGATTTCTGAAAACTTTTAAATAATCTTCGATTTCATCTGATTCACTATTCTTCCATAATTTTCTGAAAAGTTTAAAGTCATTTTTTCTTATTCGAATTTCAGGAAGATATGGCCATTGAAATGCTCTTATATATTGACTCATTTTACGTTGCTCGTGGTCATTAACAATGGCATCACCAAATGCTTGCAAGTGAGGAACAGAGATTCCTGTCCAACTTAAAATTGCCTCTTGATTATCATGAACTACTTTCCATCCAATAGCTGCTCCCCAATCATGACCAACTAAATGAAATTTTGATCTACCAAAATACCTGGAAATTTCAATGATATCATTGGCAAGTTTCTCTAAGACATAGCTTTGTTTGTCTTTTGGACAAGCACCTTTACTGAATCCTCTTAAATTTGGTGCTACACAATAAAATCCAATTGCTGATATATCATTCATTAACTTTTTCCACATGTATGAGGTTTCTGGAAAACCATGTAGAAAAATAACTAATTCATTTTCCTTATTACCAGCAACTCTACAATCAAATTTTAGATTTCCAATGTTAATTTCAATTGTTTTTTGCATCGCTGTAGGTTATTTTAATTCTTTCAACTCTTGCTTTCTATCTACTGCTAAACCATGCCATCTGATTCCTTGTATGGAACCCTCTAGAGCGTACAACATATTTAGGCATGCTCCATTGTTTTCTAATGTAGCTATCCTGATTATTGCATTTTCACTTCCTAGTTCTACTAATTCCAATTGGTTTGTAACACCAATATTTTTAAGCTTTTCAGCCAGGGTCTTCCCAATATTTGGCAATTCTTCAATGGTTTTCATTGACTAGGGTTTTAAATGACCTGTAACGTATGGATATAGCTAGTTTATTAACTATATATCCAATATATGACTACTAAGATATAATTATTTGGATTAATACAAATACCTTTCAAAAACCTACGAATCATATGCTTTTTCGAAGAAGAAATTAAAGTTTATTATTATGTAATACACGTATTATACTTAACTTTAAGATCTAATAATATATTAAGTAGTTTATCATGAAAATAAAAGTATTCATAATTGTTACGAGTTGTTTTTTTCTGTCTAAAGGTTTAATCGCACAAGAAAATTATGTTCCACTTAAAGATCATCCAGATATCTCTGAA
>CAZJCZ010000260.1:0-2960 GCA_964544575.1 uncultured Flavobacteriaceae bacterium
TTTCAGATCTTGTGTCTATCAATAAAATGGAAGGATCTTCATTTACCAATTTTTCTGCCAATAGATCTGTGTTAATATAGCGCTCAGAACTTATCACATTCTTGACAAATAAATCAGGAGCTACACCCTCATTTTTTTTGTATTTTGGTAATAATACCAAACCAGCAGCTAAAAAAAGGAGAATAAATGCCAATATCTGGTATTCTCTTTTAACTATGAATTTTTTAGTTTTATAACGTTTTGACATGACTTAATAATTTAGTAGAATACTTTTTTAACTTTACTTCTTACCCAATCTGAAAAGGGAAAAGCAACGAGGGCAATAATTGTGAAAATGAAAATTATCCAATAAGGAGATACTCCAAGGGAATCAACTAGGGTAATGTTTCCTAAATTTGAACCATCAAATAAAGGTTCCAATACATTAAAGGATTCAGAAAATATAAAAATACCTATCATTAAACCTATTGTAAATACGATCCCATCAATTTTACCAATGGCAACTGCACACAAACTGGTACCCGGGCAAAACCCTCCAGTCACAAAACCAATTCCCATAATTATACCACCGATTATTGCAGCCCATAGATAGGTAGGGTGAACATAAAGTTGCGAAATATCTATCCAGTTTAAATAATCCATATAGTATAATCCTATAACAGAAACTACTGCTGCAGTAAAAAATACTTTGAGCACCGCAAAATCATAACCGTAAAACACGCCGGCTAATTTTCTTGAAGATGAAAAGCCAGATGCTTCTAAAATATACCCGAAAGCAAATCCTATTAAAATTGCAATAATGTAATTCCAGTCTTCAGGAATTATGCCATTTGGAATTAAAGGTCCCATAATTATTATTTTTTATTAATTAAATCCAATTTTTTCTAAAAAAGTATGCCACAAGGTAACCGGTGCCAAAAATAGCCAGCATAGTAATAAATCCTCCTGTTGACAATACTGCCATTCCGCTTAATGCTGCACCACTGGTACAACCTCTTGCTATTTGAGCTCCCAATCCAAATAAAAGACCTCCACCTAAAGCAAAAACCAATCTTCTTCTACTAGTTATTTTAGGAGAATGCTGTACTTTTAATTTTAATCTTCCTGTAAAAGCACCCGATAAAAATGCCCCTAATAACATGCCTATACCTTCAAAAACCAGCCAGTTATTCATTGGTGATTTTCCTTCTTTTATAAACTTGCTATAATAAATGTTATTTTCTGCATATGTCGGAGCAATAGTGTGTACCATAGTGACAACTCCACTTTTTAAGGCACCGCTAGCACCAAGGCCCCTACCTGTTAAATAAAATGTAAAGATTATTAAGAGTCCTAATAAAAACCCGCCAAAATAAGGATTCCAATACACATGTCTATTTTGTTGTTTCTTTTCTTTCATAATAAAATTGTTAATATAAATACCTTGTTAATTGTCCTGCTTCTACCATCACCATTCTAAATATTAGTCCACCCATTAATATTAAAATAGCGGGAACAATTGATGGTATTTTATAACCCATGAGTTCCACTCCTTCTAACATAGCTGGGAATATTAATCCTAGAATTACGACAAATACAAAAAACATAACAGTAAATTCACCATTGATAAGAATTTCTAATGCTTCTAATTGCACTGCTGATCCGGCATACATACCCATTAACATATGAATAATTAAACCAAGCTCAAGAACTATAAGTGCTATATCTATTTTAGTAAAAATTCTCTTTTCAAAATGGTTTTTAGAAAACAGTATGATTGCTGCTGCTCCGGTTGATAAACCAGATGTTAAAAATAATGGTCCTAAAATGGCATTATTCCATAACGGGCGAGCATTAAATGCTGATAATAAGATACCAGTATAAACTCCTAAGACAATTGATAACGGTAATAATACCATTGCCATTGTTCTTCTATTATCTATCAGATAAGCTTGAAACTTTTTAAGAAAATCAAATTTTAAATTCCATTTTGGAAACATTTCAGAGAAATAACTGAATACCCACAGGAAGGATATTATAGTAATAATTAATAATACCCAAGCACCCCATGACATTGGTGATTCGATTCTAACGGTCATGTATAATTGCCATACATAAAGTAAATGTGTTAAATCATACATTAAAGCAATCAATCCAATACTTATTGCAACAACAGCAACAATCATGGCACCTTTGACAGCAGTAGGCACTTCTTTTTCTTTTCTTAGTATCGTAAATAAGGAGGCAAAGAATATGATACCTGCCGCCATTCCACCTAAAAATAAATAGAGGGATATTGGGAAATGCCAAATTTCTAAACTTGGATCAATTTTTGGAATATTTCTTCCACTAATAAATATTTCTTCTTGCATGATGTTAGATTTCTAAATTAAATAATAAACATTTGGCTTGGTTCCCGCTTCTGGTGCTAAAACTTTATGTTTTCTTGCTTTTAATAATTGAGAAACCTCACTGGTTGCATCATCTAAATCGCCAAAATACATACACTTTGTTGGGCAAACTGATACGCAAGCTGGTTGTTGGCCTTTTTCTAATCGGTGATGACAAAATGTACATTTATCTACATAACCATCAGGGTGTTGGTAACGGGCATCATAAGGACAAGACTCAATACATGCACCACAACCTATACATTCATTGGCTGTTACCATTACAATACCACCATCAACAATATGACTTGCACCCGTTGGACAACACCTTACACAAGGTGCATTAGTACAGTGATTACAACGTTCTGATTTCAATTCTAATTCTATAGTCGGGTAGGTACCACTAACCGATTCGATTACCCAATCTCTACAATATCCAATCGGTACATTGTTTTCAGTTTGACATGCTACAACGCAGTCGCTACATCCGACACATTTTAGAGTGTCTATTACCATTGCATATCTCATACTTCAGTATCTTTATGTGGATTATTAGTTATAAATTTAACAAAGTTGCCACGCATAGCCGAA
>CAZJCZ010000261.1:0-2952 GCA_964544575.1 uncultured Flavobacteriaceae bacterium
TGAATAGCTCTTTCCCTTGCGAATTTATGCTCAATCATTGGTGAACAATAATTTGTTTCTAGCTCAGGTATCCACTTTTTAACATATTCCATATTCTTATCAAACTTGTTTAATTGAATTTCAGGATTAAATACTCTGAAATATGGTGCAGCATCGCAGCCTGTACCTGCGGCCCACTGCCAATTTCCGTTATTTGAAGATAGCTCATAATCTAATAACTTTGACGCAAAATAAGCTTCACCCAACCTCCAGTCAATTAACAAATGTTTACATAAAAAACCGGCAGTTATCATTCTTACCCTATTATGCATATATCCCGTTTGATTTAATTGTCTCATCCCTGCATCAACTAAAGGATACCCTGTATTACCATCACACCATTTGTTAAAATCAGAGGCATCATTTCGCCAAGTAATACCATCATAACTACTCTTAAAATTATTAGTAACCACTTTGGGGAAATGAAACAAAATTTGCATAAAAAATTCACGCCATATTAATTCACTTAAAAACACAAGATTCTTTGCTAGGGCAAGCGTTACCATTTTTCGAATACTAACAGTACCAAATCTTAAATGTGGAGAGAGATTTGAAGTCCCATTTATTCCAGGGTAGTCTCTGTACTTATCATACTCTGAAATATCACTTAAATTATAAGGATATA
This sequence comes from uncultured Flavobacteriaceae bacterium, assembly GCA_964544575.1. Lineage (GTDB taxonomy): Bacteria > Bacteroidota > Bacteroidia > Flavobacteriales > Flavobacteriaceae > Aureibaculum. The sequence goes on from CAZJCZ010000261.1 coordinate 665, forward strand.
CTTTTTGCTTACTTTTAACAAAGCCAATAGTCTCTAAGCCAGGGAAAAGAGTTTCAAATTTATAAAAATTATCAAAATTAATTTTCTCGTATGGAATTGATCTATAATTATTTAAATGCAACTTTTTTAACCACTTGTTTTTATATGGTGTATATACGGTATATGGCTTTCCATCATCCTTTAGAACATCATTTTCCTCAAAAATAACCTGATCTTTATAGGAATTGGCATGAATGCCTTTGGATTCTAATAGGTCAATGATAGCATTGTCCCTATGAATAGCATAAGGTTCATAATCCTTATTAAAAAAAACCTTTTTAATACTATATTTTGCCAGTAATTCTTGCCATACTTCCTGAACGTCCCCTTTTTTAATAAGCAAAGAGCTATCTTCTTTTTTAAGTTGCAGATGAATGTCTTTAAGACTAGAATATATAAATGATACCCTGGCATCGCTCCTTGGCAAGCCATCCAAAATTTCGTCATCAAAAATAAATATCGGTATTACAGGTAAGCCATTGGTCAAGGCATGCTGTAATGCAACATTATCCTCTAAACGAAGGTCGCGTCTGAACCAAAATATAGAAACATCATTTTTTTGTTTCATCAAAAATTTAATTAAACTCTATATAATCGATTTCGAGTTCAAAAGGCCCTTCTTTTTTGTCACTAAGAATGATCCCGATCCTCATAATATTTTCGAGTTTATTTTTGCTTACAGTTGAGCCTGAAATTTGTCCCATCGTATATTCCTTAAAATCTGAAATTTTTAATTCAACAATTTCCCATTCACCTGTTGAAGAACTAAAATAATGTTTATAATTGGGCCTAAAATACCGTTCAGAGTTCGCGAATCGTAAAGCAAAATTCCTTCCGGTACTTCTAAATTTAATTTTAACAGTGCTGTATTTTGATAAATCAAATTGTCCCTTGCCGCTCCTAATAGATGCAAAACCACCATTATTCTTTAAAGACAGCGTGCCTTTGAACAAAAGACCGTTTTCAGTAAACATAGCAGTTGATCTTGACAATCCTCCCATAACACCGTCATTAACGATCATCCAATCCTGGCCTCCGGTAGTTTGTCCAAAATCAATTTTATAGTTGGTGTTATATGACATGAGCATTATTATTGATATAAAAATTATTGTCTTCATAATTTATTTTATTATTATCCATAAATACCAAACTTTGATTCGATTGCTTTTGTTCGAAAATCGAATATTTCGTTTAGTTTATTTTTTATAATGAGAGCATTTGCAATTGCTCCAAGGAAACCAAAAGGCGGCTGGTAAGAAACAATATCAGTCATTAACACTCCGTCTTCAATGGGTTCAATAATATGTTGATGATGCCACAATGAATAGGGTCCAACCCTTTGTTCATCAACAAAATATTTTTTTTCTATAATATGCGTAATCTCTGTAACCCAGGTAGTTTTAATCCCTAACAGAGGACTCACCTCATAACTTATAACCATTCCAGCATACATTTTATCAGGAAGATTTTTTGTTGTGATGTCAAAACCCATGTAGTCAGGCGTAATCTCTTTTAAATTAGCTGGTGATGAAATAAAATCCCATATTTCATCAATCGTAGCTATTATTTTCTGCTGTTTTTGAAATTGATAAAAAGCCATGGATTAAATTTATTTATGAGTTTTGAAGTTTTTCTATTTCTTTCTGAACAGCATCAGCCTCAGCGTACTTAGAATCACTTAGTTTTCTATTACTCGTAGATAGCGCAAATGCTTCTTTGAGCAACTTTCGATATTCATTAGCTAATTGTTCTGTTTTTGATTTTTTCTTAAATATTCCAAACATGTTTGTTATTTTTAAATTTTAGTTTTTTTAATTATACAAAACGATATAAAAATTTAATGAACTTGCAATACAAAGCCAAATGAAGTATGGAAGTATCAATAAACTTTTTAATTTTAATTTCTTTTGATAGGTTAGTAATAAATAAAATATGAGCACCGTTAATAATAAAATGATCAAAAGTCCAAACAATATCATATGTTTATTAAAAAACACATAATTCCAACTTACGTTGAGCAGTACTTGGGTTGCAAATAGCACTTTCAATTTGATTGTATTATGAAACAAGTACAACGATGTCATATAGATTGAAAAACACAACATTATGGTAGTCCATGCGGCACCAAATACCCATCCCGGAGGTGCCCAAGGGGCCTTGTTTAAATACATGTACCAATCTGTTTGCGGGCCGTTGTTCATCAACCAACTACCAATAGCCAAGGCTCCAAAATTGATGATTAAAAAAAC
>CAZJCZ010000262.1:0-2951 GCA_964544575.1 uncultured Flavobacteriaceae bacterium
TGTTTTACCTTTTGTTTCAGGAATAAATTTCCAAACAAAGAAAATAATAATTACAATAAAAAAGGAAAACAAAAAATATGGCAAAGCATTATTCCAAACACCGCCATCAATTTGTAATTTATTTGCATCACTTTCAACAACTATCGGAAATGTTTGTGAAACAAAATAATTAGCCAACCATTGTGCGGCTACTGCTATTGACATCGCTACACTACGTATTTTATTTGGGAAAATCTCTGATAATAGTACCCAAACAATTGGGCCCATAGACATGGCAAAAGAAGCGATAAACAGCAAAATTCCTATTAAACTAATAATACCCTCTGTAGATGAAATAGTTGGCAGTCCTGCTGAGTTTAATTGAGAATAATCACTAAAATATAAGGTGAATCCCATTATTAAAAAACCAGCTAACATACCAAAACCTCCAATAATTAAAAGTGGTTTTCTTCCTAATTTATCAACCGTATACATAGCTATAAAAGTAAAAAGCAGGTTAACGGTCGCCAATAAAATTTGTTGTAATAAAATATCTTCTTTTCCAAAACCAAGTGCTTGTTCAAAAATATCAGCACCATAATAGAGTACCGCATTTATTCCGGTAAACTGTTGTAAAACGGATAGCACTGTACCAATGATGATGATAGGAAATAAAGATTTATTAAATATGGAAGCTTTTACCTCTTTACCCTCTTTTTGAATAGATTCCTTAATTTCAACAAACTCTTGATTGGCCATTTCTTCCCCATGGATCCTTGTTAAAATATTTTTCGCTTCTTCTTCTTTTCCTTTGATCATCAACCATCTTGGACTTCTTGGTACCTTGAATAAAAGAAGAAAGAACAATAGTGCTGGTATTAATTCAGACCAAAACATATATCTCCACCCAAATGATAAATTTTCGCTTTCAGACAGTTTATCACCGATAGAATAAGTAACTAAGAAAACAACGAAAAACCCGATAACTACGGCCATTTGATAATAAGTCACCAATTTTCCACGTTTTGCTGCCGGTGCAATTTCTGCAATATACATTGGTGCATTCATTGATGCCATACCAATGGCTATACCACCAATAATTCTAAAAAACACCATTAGCGTAATTGACTCTGGCAATATAGAAGGCAAACCGGATCCCCAGGCAGAAATTGCAAAAAGTACGGCTGAAATAATTAATGATTTTTTTCTCCCAATCTTTTTGCTTATTAATCCGGCACTAGCTGCTCCCAATAAGGCACCTAAAAGTGCACTACTAACAATAAAACCTTTTAAAGCACCTGTTAATTCAAAATATTTTGAAAAATAAAATTGGGTTCCATTAATAACTCCTGTATCATATCCGAAGAGTAAGCCACCTAAGGTAATAACAATCGTTATAAAATAAATATTAATTTTTTTGTTTGAAAAGGTGCTCATAATAAGAAATTATTTAAGTAGTTCGTAATTTGTAAATATATTGGATTCCTATAGAAAACCGATCAAAAATAACAACTTTGTTAGACAATGAACAATTATTTATAATGATTTTCAAAGTTTAATAAGGTAACTATTTTGGAAAGGGATTGATTTTTTTTAACAAAATTATTTAACTGAATTTTGACGGATCTAGGTCTTGTAATTCATCCAATTGTTTTAAAATATCGAAGGTTTTTTTTGCCTCGTCTTCGTCAATAACACTGATGGCTGCGCCCACATGTACTAAGACATAATCATTAACTTTTGCTTCGGGAACCAATGTTAAACTTACTTCTTTGATAACTCCATCAAATGAGACTCTACCTGTTCGAAAGGTTTCATCTAACTCAGCTGTTATTTCTATTAATTTACCAGGAATTGAAAGACACATTTATTAGTAAATTTTTGTATTTATTTTATTGATTTTTATTCTCTTTTAACCATTTGTACCAAGCCTCCATACCTTCGCCTGTTGTTGCTGATACCTCAAAAAATTTCAAGTTTGGGTTCACTCTTAGTGCGTACTCCTTTAACTGAAGTATATCTATATTTAAATAAGGCAAAAGATCGATTTTATTGATAATACATATATCTGAAGTATGAAACATATCAGGATATTTTATCGGCTTATCAACTCCTTCTGTTGTACTGATGATAACAACTCTCTTAGATTCTCCTAAATTGAACATTGAAGGGCAGACCAAATTTCCAACATTTTCAATCATTAAAACCGAGTCGTCTTTTAGGTTTAGTTTTTTAACGGCATCGTAAACCATATCGCTTTCTAAATGGCACCCTTTACCAGTATTTATTTGAATTACTGGAATATCTAAAGCGTCTATTCTGTTGGCATCGTTCAATGTTTGTTGATCACCTTCAATTACATAAAAAGGAATTTCTGACTTCAGATCTGATAATGTTCTTTCCAAAATAGACGTTTTTCCAGATCCAGGAGAACTGACCAGGTTTAAGGCAAAAATATTTTTTGCTTCAAAATATCCTTTGTTTCTTGCTGCCATAACTTCGTTATGTTGCAGAATATCCTGTTCAACTTCTAACACTGTTTTATGACTATGATCGTGAGAATGTCCATCATGATGATGGTGATGTTGACCTTGTGAGTGGTCATGATCATGAGAGTGCGAATGGTCTCCGTCATGATTATGATGAATATTATTATCCCTAGGGCTTCGAATAGTCACGCCATTCTCTTCACTGCCACAACCACAGGTGCCACACATAATATTGATTTTTTATTTATTCAAAGATAGTCAAATTAAACCTTTATCCTTAAAATAATTTATTGCTTTATCGAGATTTATGATTGCTTTTTTACTCAATCCTATTTGTAATTCCCATTCATAGCCTTGAATTGCAAAAATAGATGCATCAGGATTATGGTTATATAATTTATCGGATAAATATAAGACGGTTTCTGGTTCTAAAGCATGCGTGCTAAAGCTATATTTTTCTGATGGATGGCATGGTTCTAAATA
>CAZJCZ010000263.1:0-2934 GCA_964544575.1 uncultured Flavobacteriaceae bacterium
TAAGTATAAAGCCCAGAATAAAACAAGAATACATTACCACTATCAATAAATGGTGCATTGTTCTAATATGTAGTTTTTGATATAGCCCATAGTCAAAATGTCCAATAATCAATATAAATGGATAAAAGGTGTAAAAAACCAATAACCCCGTACTTATCCAGAATAATAAGTCATGACTTTTGGGAATTGGTGTCCTCCTCCTTAATTGATTATAATAATATAGTATACAGGCAATCAAGATGATTGAACCAAAAGATGAAGCCCAAATTTGGGGGAAAAGAACAAAATCTTGAGAAAAGGGATTAAATAGGCTTATAAGCACAAAGAGTATTGCACCCCATTTTATCACTTTCTTGTTTATCTTATCAGTAATTGTGCTCCAGAAAACATAAAAGAAGTATAAGAAGAATATAATATCGAAAATATTGAATATCAGGTTATTGTAAAACGAGTAACCATCTATATAAACTATCTGAATTGTATCATAATCCCTGATTAGGAAACCGAGAATTTCTGTTATTAATGTATATCCTATGAGTATTGGTAAGTATTTTAAAACAGTGTCAAAATATTTTCTATAGCTAAACAGTGAAATAATTAAAGCCAGGGCATAGAAGACCAAGAAATAATTATCCGAAATAAATTCATTTATTCCCAAGTCAATCCATTTTTACATTTCATTATTTGCAGGTGGTCGTATACGCCTCATAAGCATAAAGCCTAGGATAAAACATAAATACATAACTGCTATGAGTACGTGGTGTATTATTCTAATATGTAGCTTTTGGTATAATTCATAATCAAAAAATCCAAGGAGTATAATAAAGGGATAAAATGTATAGAATAACAAAAGCCCCAAACTGATCCAAAACAACAGGTTATAACGATTGGGAAAATTAGTAATTGTTTTCTTGTCAAGAAAATATAAAAGTATTGAAAAGATGAGCACTATGGAGCCTATGGTTAATGCAATCATTTGTGGGTAAAGTAGAAAATCCTGAAAGAATGGATTAATAATACTACATGTGATAAACAGAAATGCCCCATATTTTATCCAATTTTTAAATTTTATTTTGGACACTGCATTTCTATAAACGTAAAAGAAATACAAAAAGAATACTATTTCAAAAATATTGTAAACCAAATGATTGTAATATGAATATCCTTCTAGATATACAATTTGTAAATCATCAATCTCTCTAATAAGATTACCAAGTATTTCATTCAACAACGTATATCCAATGAGTATAGGTAAATATTTTAATATAGAATCAAAATATTTTCTATATCTAACTAGAGAAATTATCAATGTAATACCGTATAAAAAAACGTAATAATTATTGATTAAAAATTTCAAGATATTTATTGTGTATAGAAGATAATAACTTATTAATTTTCATGGTAAGGAGGAGGTGCGCCTCCACCCCTGTTCAAGGTAAGACTCTGACCTCCATTAGAAGGAAGAACCACTGTACTATTAGTCTTTGGAAGGCTAGGTGCAAAGGAAGCATATGCCTTATTTTCTTCAAGACTAGTAGAACCTATCCCGGACTTCACAGGTCCAAAATTATCGCCCAATAATACCGGCTTCAGGTTTTTGGGATCCGAATTATCGATATAAAAAATGTATTCCCTATTGTCTTTTTTAAGAGCAGGAGAAATCATAATCGAGTTCTGTCTAGGATGCACATATTGGGTGTCATCCGGATAATTTGAAAAATAAAACCGAAGGGTAGAAATATCCACATTGGCGGCTTCAGCTTGCTGTTCGATAAAAGACATATAGTCTTTTATTGTCTTGTAATCATAATACACATACCTGGCTACATCGAATTTAGCGGGACCTTCATCGGCTTTGGCTTTGTTCTTATCCTGGTTTTGCTGCATTTGCTGCATTTTTTCATCAATACTCCAGCGATTGATTGAATCTTCATAGTGTTGGATCAATGGTACGCGTCTATCTGCATAGTGATCGTACATCTCTTTGGCTTCCTCTATTTTAACGATTTGCTTAGGGGCAAGTACCTCAGGCTTTTCCTCTTTTTCCATTTTTTCTGCACAACTAGCGAAACTGAAAATAACAACAGAGAGGGCTACTAAATTGTAAAGGGATTTTTTCACTTTGATCATAACTAGGTATTTTATGGTTATAAAATATTCAGGCAAAAAAAACTGGGGGAGAGCAGTCTTTGCCTTATAAAGATATTAAAATAACCTTATTATGTTAAAATTGGCCATGAATTAATAAATCAATTATTGGAAGATGTCCAAAAAAAAATCCCAAAGGCCTGAACCTTTGGGATTAATGTTTTATGAATATTTAAGAATACTACTGATTCATAGTCATCAAGAACTCTTCGTTGTTCTTGGTTTGTTTTATGCGTTGTTCAATGAACTCCATCGCTTCAATAGGATTCATATCAGCAAGGTATTTACGTAAAATCCACATACGTTGAATGGTACTCTCATCCAATAGAAGATCATCTCGACGTGTGCTTGAAGAAGTAAGGTCAATCGCAGGGAATATTCTTCGATTACTGATCTTACGATCAAGTTGAAGTTCCATATTACCTGTACCCTTGAATTCCTCAAAAATCACCTCATCCATCTTAGAACCAGTATCAGTCAAAGCTGTTGCTATGATTGATAGCGAACCACCACCTTCAATATTACGTGCAGCACCAAAGAATCGTTTTGGTTTGTGTAGCGCATTGGCGTCAACACCACCACTTAACACTTTACCTGAAGCAGGCTGTACCGTATTATAAGCACGTGCTAAACGGGTAATTGAGTCTAATAGAATAACTACATCATGGCCACATTCAACCAATCGTTTTGCCTTTTCCAGCACAATGTTGGCAACACGAACATGTTCAGTCGCTTCCTTGTCAAAGGTAGAAGCAACTACTTCACCTTGAACATTTCGTTGCATAT
>CAZJCZ010000264.1:0-2917 GCA_964544575.1 uncultured Flavobacteriaceae bacterium
TTGTCAGTCTTACAATTGCATGAAAAGATTAGGAAAGAAGTCAGGAAGGCGATAACAAATGTGGTAATTTTCATGGTATAAATTAATTTATTACAAATGATCACATTCAAAAAAATCCTGTGGTTGACAGGATTTTTTTGAATACTTTAAATTATTTATTGGGTTCTGTAGTTTTCTTATTCTTTACATAATTTTCTAGCCATTGGTCTTGCTCCCATAATAAATGAAGGATACTTTCTTTGGCTCTATACCCATGACTTTCTTTAGGTAAAATAACCAATCTTACCGTTGCGCCCAACCCTTTTAATGCATTGAAATAGCGCTCACTTTGCATAGGGTAGGTACCTGAGTTGTTATCCGCTTCACCGTGTATTAACAATAAAGGTGTTTTCATCTTTTCGGAATGCATAAATGGCGACATGGTATAATATACCTCAGGAGCTTCCCAATAAGATCTTTCTTCACTTTGAAACCCGAAAGGTGTCAATGTCCTGTTATAGGCACCACTTCTAGCGATTCCTGCTGCAAACAGATCTGAATGTGAAAGCAAGTTGGCAACCATAAAAGCACCATAACTATGACCACCCACAGCAACTCTGTTCCTGTCAATATATCCTAAACGGTCAACAGCATCAATAGCGGCTTTTGCGTTAGAAACTAATTGGTTTCTAAAAGAATCATTAGGCTGTTCATCAGCTTCCCCTACAATAGGAAAAGCAGCATTAGCCAAAATCACATAGCCGCGGGTTACCCAATAAACAGGCGAACCATAACTAGGATAGGTAAATTGATTTGGATTTTGGGTGTTTTGGGCCGCACTGGCTTTGTCTTTATATTCCCTGGGATAGGCCCACAGGATCATGGGCATTTTTTCTTTCTTGGCTTTGTCATAACCAACGGGTAAATACAAGGTTCCTGAAAGTTCCAAACCGTCTTCACGTTTATAAGTAATCACCTCTTTATAAACATTCTGAATACTTTTAAAAGGATTCTCAAAATGAGATTGTTGTGTTAATTTATTATTCTTTAGATCTCTAAAATAATAATTTGGATATTCGCTTTGAGACTCGATCCGTACTACTAATTGCTTCTTATCTACGTCGTAATCACGCAGGCTTTCTCTCTTATCTGTATATGCTGAGGTATAGAGCCTTTTGGTTTTTTTGGTTTTTAAATTGAGTTTATCTACAAATGGGAATTGACCTTTTTTCGAAAATCCATCTCCGATCAGAAAAGCATTATTTCCTTCTAAAGCCAATACATAACTACCCATCTTGTTTCTTTTTGTAACAAAACTACCTGGATCGCTATAGCGGTCTTGATAATTTCTATCTGAAATAATTTCAGGTTTTTGAGAAGCATTAGAAGGGTTGAAAACATAGGTTTTCATATTTCGAGTATTCCACCAGCGATCACTGGCAATGGCCATTTTATCATTGGCCCATTGAATACCTGAGATTCTATTGATGGTTTTGAATATACTTTTTGGAGTACCATTAAAAGGAGCTTCCAATTGAAAAACTTCATCGCGAAATTCCACTTTCTTTTGAGGGTCACCACCGTCAAGAGCCTCGACATAAACTAATGATGCCGGTTTGTCATTACGCCAGGTCAAATTTCTTCTTCCTGTTCTTGTTGCCATAAATCCTTTGGGCAGATCTTCAATCAGCGGAACTTCTAATACCGTTTCTACTTTTTTAGCATCTTTTGTATATATAATCGTTTTTGAAGGAAACCTTCTATAGGTAACTAGATACGAAAACGGTTTTTCTACAGTGTTTACCAATACGTAATTACCATCTGGTGAAAAGTTGATGTTGCTATACATACCGGGCCCCAGCCATTTTTCTTTAGTACCAGTAAGTGATATTTTATATATTTCTGAATAAGCTAATTGCTCAAAATTATGTTCGTCATTTTTATTTTTTAAGAGATCCTGATAGGTTCTGTTTTGTGCTTTTTTTCCTTTATTTATTGAAATTGTAGGGCCGGTTGGAACCGCCGTTTTCGTATTGATCAACCCTTTTTTATCTTTCAAAGCCATTTTAACCAATACCGATTGGCTATCTTCAAACCAATTGATCACATCTCTCAAGTTTGCATTAACAGTGGCTTCTGTAAGTTTGCTTACGGTAGCACTTTGCAGATCTAACACCCATACTTCTACACCTTTAGTGGTTGTATTGGTTAGGGCAATTTTTTTCTGATCTGGAGACCAGTTGAAATTACTAAGACGGGCATTTTGTGGAAGCCCTTTTACTTGTGTAGGTTTTCCATTTTTTACAGTAAGATTTTTAATTTCGACATTGTTAAAATAGGTAACTCTGCTACCAATATTCGTCTTAGGATCTATACGTAACCCGGCAAGACGAAGTTCTTCTTGTGATAGTTCTTCAATTGATTTAAATGCATTACGATATAAAAGGACCATAAATTCTTTATGATCGTCTAATAATACCGATGGTGCCAGTTGAACGTCAACAAGGTCTAAAATTTCTGATGGGGGTTTTTGATAGCCAATATTTTCTTGTGCATAAATATTTGAAATAAATAAGAAAACTGCCAGATAAATGATTTGTTTCATGATTATATATTTTTATATGAAGATTATTTTTAGGATAGCAAAATGTATGAATGACACTAATACAACATTGCCTGCCTAGAACGTGCAAGGACGAAGTTATTACTTTTAGAGCGTATTTCAAAGGGGAATTATCCCTCATTGTAAAAAGATAGAATTTGTGCGAATAGATTATAGATATGAGACTTAAAAAACTACTACATGTGTTTTCTTAATTGCGTTTTTCATACGCAGGTCTTGCCGGTATTTTAATTTTTTTATTACTGTTCAATAACCTTACTACTTCTTTAATACCCGCCTCTAATTGTGCATCAGTACCATTGGCTAATTGTTGGA
>CAZJCZ010000265.1:0-2907 GCA_964544575.1 uncultured Flavobacteriaceae bacterium
CCTGACTTAACAGATACATTTGGGTACGATTCAAGTTTATTGTCTAGATGGCAAATACAATTAGGTTTGAGATATATTTTCTAATAAATATTTATAATTTAACTCTAAAAACCGCTCACATATCGAGCGGTTTTTTTATTTCAAAATTTTTTTCTCCAATGATTACATTGGAGATTCCAATAAAATGTCATTGACTCCGTCGAATCTACGATTTCTCGCGAAAGCGGGACTCCAGTATTTAGAAATTAGAAATTTTTATATTTGCATCATGAAGTACAAGCAATTAGCAAAAGAACAGTTTGAGGCCTTACATGAAGAATTTTCAAAATTTTTAGCAACACAACAAATTGATGTAAAAGAGTGGGATGAAATTAAGAAGCATAAACCCGATGTGGCTGAGGACGAACTCAATTTATTCAGTGATCTGGTTTGGGAAAATGTGTTATCTAAAACCAATTATTTAGAACATTTTTCTAAACAAAACATCAACTTATTTAAGTGTGAAGATAATGAGATCTCCAGGATCGTCGTTCAAATAACAAAAACAAATTTTGATTTTTTTGACGATAATGATTACCAATGGTTTATCAATAATACGAATGATAGTACTATCCAATTTTTTAAAGGTGTAAAAAAATACGAACAAGAAAGAAGTTTAGAATTGTTTGATCTAATTCAGAAGGGAAGTGTAATCTCTGATGGAAAATTGTATGAGAATATTTATAAATTAATAACTTAGTTTAGTAGATAAATCGTACTGAGAAAGGTGGTTAAAATAACCAATAAAAAGATCATTCAATTAATTGTCTGGGCAAAACCTTAAGGCAATAAATAACTATAATTTTAAATAAGTATCAGTTTCAATTGCCTTCAGTACTTTTCTACCTCTATTTTTATAACCGGTGCTACCCGTTGGGATATTTCTTTCAATAATTATGGCCAAATCATTATGAATCCAGTCATATTTAGTTCCTAACAAGTACAAGGCTTGCATGGTATAAGCCTGTACTGCAATTTGTTGATCAGTGATCATCCAGATAAACCCGGCCTCAATTATTTTTTCGAGATGTTCATTTTGCAATGAATTCTTAATTTTACGATTATTCTTGATAAAATATTCGATCATCAACAGTTCACAAATTTTAGAGCAGACTCTTATAACACCATTTAATTTTACCTTGTTTAAGAGATCACAAAATAAATCTAAATAAGGAATAATGATTTCTATATTTTCCTTACAAGAAAGCTCTAATATACGGGCTGAAAAATTTGAATGCTCATTATCAACACTTTTCATATTGTTAAGTAAAAATGAAGCCCAAGATGTATTTTTTAAACAAGCATTTACGAGTATATCTCGATACTTTAATTTTTGAGTATCCGATTCTATAATTTTTAGAAATGTTGTTTTATCCATTTAAATAATTTTCAACAAGAATAGAAACCCCAATGGTAGCTTTTTCAGGAATAATGGTCAAATTATTAAAATCGTTACTTTGAATAGAAGGGTTGGGATCAATAAAATAAATCGGAACAGAAGGTTTAATGTAATGTACTAAACTGGCAGCAGGATATACTTGCATAGAAGTGCCTATAATTATCAAATAATCCGCAGTAGCAGTTATTTCAATGCCTTTTTCAAGCATAGGAACACTCTCCCCAAACCAAACGATATGGGGGCGTAACTGTGCTTTTTTTTCACAAAGATCACCGACATTGATATCAGATGTAATATCATAAACTAAATTCTCATCGAAACAACTTCTGGCCTTTAATAACTCCCCATGTAAATGTATTACACGTGTACTTCCAGCCCGTTCGTGAAGGTCATCAACATTTTGAGTAACAATCGTTACTTCATAATTATTTTCTAACTGCGCAATACCAAAATGAGCACTATTGGGGGCAACTTGTAATAATTGTCTTCTACGCTGATTGTAAAAATCCAACACCAAAGCAGGATTTCTTTCAAAACCTATAGGCGAAGCTACTTCCATAATATCATGGCCTTCCCAAAGACCATCTGCATCCCGAAAAGTTTTGAGACCACTTTCGGCACTTATTCCTGCTCCTGTAAGTACGACAACTTTTTTCATTTAAAATTTTATCTAAAGTTACAGATAATTTATATTTACTAAAATTAATTTAAATGATAGATCTAGATTTATTGTCTTATTTGCAAACCTTCTTAACTGATAATCGAAAAAAAACTTTTGAAAATGTTCTGGCACAAAGAACCAAACATTTTACAGTGGTGTTAGAAGATATATACCAAAAGCATAATACGAGTGCTGTGGTTAGAAATTGTGATATTTTTGGTATACAAAATTTACATGTTATCGAAAATAAATACAATAGTTATGTTTCTAATCAAGTAGCAAAGGGAGCTCAAAAATGGATAGACTTTCATGAATATAATACCTTTGAACATAATACCGAAACATGTATAAAATCTTTACGCGAAAATGGTTATCAAATTATCGCTACATCGCCACATAATAATTCATGTTTATTAGAAGACTTTGATATCGCTAATAAATCAGCTTTTGTATTTGGAGTTGAAAAACAAGGGGTTTCAGACTTCATGATGACTGAAGCCGATGGCTATTTAAAAATACCCATGGTAGGGTTTACAGAAAGCTTAAATATCTCAGCAGCGGTGTCTATTATATTACAAAATTTGACCTTCAGATTAAGAAATTCAGAAATACCATGGCAATTATCTGATAATGAAAAAAAAGAAAAACGATTAGATTGGTGCAAAAAAACCATCAATAATGTAGAAGAGATTATTCAACATTATTATCAAGATATTAATAAGCTATAAAAGGCAACTTGATTTTCAAAAAACTACCAAATAGAGAGTTTAATATCACTTATAAAATGAATTTGATATATCATTTATTG
>CAZJCZ010000266.1:0-2900 GCA_964544575.1 uncultured Flavobacteriaceae bacterium
AGTGGAGAAGATGGGAGTCGAACCCACGACCTCTTGACTGCCAGTCAAGCGCTCTAGCCAGCTGAGCTACATCCCCAAATTATATTTATATGGCTCCTTTTAATACTAACACGGGTACTCTACTTTCAAAATCATTTTTATAAATTCTATCATCCTCCCGTATCCTTTTAAAAAACCCTCTTTTTCGTCTAATTACACACAACATATCAGGATCAGCCTCATGAAGATGTTCTAAAACACCCTGAAAAATAGTAGCGTTTTCAGTGGTTTGATAACTATTTTTTAAAGCGTCTAATTCTTCGTTTAATTGTTCGTCTTTAGAAGTTGAATTTGGAGTGATAATTCTAAGCAAGTTCAATTCAGAATTATATTTATTAAGAAAGATCTTTAATGAGCTTAGAACATTAGGCGATGAAATAAAACCAGATTTAATAGCCATCAATATTTTAGAAACCTTCTTGAATTTATAATTTCTTGGAATTACAAGTACCGGTAATTTAGTATGCTTAATTAAACCTCCGGCAATTTTACCCAAATAAACCTTCTGGTCAACTGAAATACTCTTAGCCGACGAGATGATCAAATCTACATTTAATTGCTTCGCCACGCGCTCTATACTATCAACTACATTTCCTTTGATAGCTTTTGATACTATTTCAACACCCTTCTTTTCAACCTGGCCTAGCACCTCTTCTAATTCATGCTTGCTATCTTCCTCCAAAAATCTATCTATGTTCTTCATTGAACTTGCAGCTTTAGTAACTCCATATACATGTATTACATAAATTTTTGCATCGATATCACTGGCAAAATCTATGGCATATTGCAAGGTGTTTACTGCATTATTAGTAGACCCTATAGGAACTAAAATATTTTTCATTAGATTTAATTTTTTGCAAAGATAATTTAATTATTAAAACAAAACCCTCACATTTCTGAAAGGGTCGTTAAATATTTATCTTATTATGCTTCGTACCTTTAAAACACGAATTAATATCTGTAATAATCTGGCTTATAAGGCCCATCAACTGCAACGCCAATATATTTTGCCTGGTCTTTACTTAAAGTTTCTAATTCAACACCAATCTTTTCTAAATGTAAATGCGCTACCTTTTCATCTAAATGTTTAGGAAGCATATAAACTTTATTCTCGTAATTTTCAACGTTATTCCAAAGTTCGATCTGAGCCAGGGTCTGATTTGTAAATGAGTTACTCATTACAAAACTTGGATGGCCCGTAGCACAACCTAAGTTTACTAAACGCCCTTCGGCAAGTAAAATAATATCTTTACCATTGATAGTATATTTATCTACCTGAGGTTTAATTTCAACCTTCGTTTTTCCATGATTTGTATTTAACCAGTCTACGTCTATTTCATTATCAAAATGACCAATATTGCATACAATGGTCTTGTCTTTCATGGCTTCAAAATGACGACCCACTACAATATCCTTATTTCCTGTGGTAGTAATAACTATATCAGCCGTTGCGACAACAGAATCTAATTTTTTAACTTCATGCCCATCCATGGCTGCCTGTAAGGCACAAATAGGATCAATTTCGGTTATTGTAACAATAGCCCCTGTACCTTTAAAAGAAGCTGCAGTACCCTTACCTACATCGCCATAACCGCAAACAACAACACGCTTACCGGCCAGCATTAAATCTGTAGCTCTTCGAACAGCATCTACAGCACTTTCTCTACAACCATATTTGTTATCGAACTTAGATTTAGTAACAGAATCATTCACATTGATCACCGGCAACGGCAAGGTGCCTCCTTTCATTCTGTCATATAACCTGTGTACACCTGTTGTGGTTTCTTCAGATATTCCGTTAATACCAGGTACAAGCTCAGGGTATCTATCCAACACCATATTAGTCAAATCGCCACCATCATCTAAGATCATGTTAAGCGGTTTTCTTTCTTCACCAAAAAACAGGGTTTGCTCAATACACCAATCAAATTCTTCTTCACTCATTCCTTTCCAGGCATAGACCGGTATACCGGCGGCAGCAATAGCCGAGGCAGCTTGGTCTTGAGTTGAAAATATGTTACAAGAACTCCAGGTAACGTCAGCCCCAAGTGCTATTAATGTTTCAATCAATACAGCCGTTTGAATGGTCATATGCAGGCAACCGGCAATTCTGGCGCCTTTTAATGGTTGTTCATCTTTATATTCCTCACGAAGGCTCATTAAGCCAGGCATTTCTGCTTCAGCTAATTCTATTTCTTTTCTACCCCATTCGGCTAAAGAAATATCTTTTACCTTATATGCGGTGTATGGAATTGTTTTTGTACTCATATTATTATCTTTGCAATTAATTGTTTGCAAAACTACAAAATACTGCTGAGAAATAAAATGCCCTTATTTAAAACTATAATACCTAAAAATAATACTGAGGTTTACATTTGGAAAATTACCGAATCAATTGATGACTTAAATACCGTGTATTTAACTCAAAGCAGCTTACAAAGGGTACAAAACATGAAATCTGAGCTTCATCAGCGAGGGTTTTTAAGTGTGAGGCATTTATTGCAAAAAGCAGGATATACGGATGCTGATCTATATTATACTGACAATGGCAAACCACATTTAAAAGATGGCAGACATATATCTATATCACATTCGTTTACTTTTTCTGGAATTATTATCAGCGATGAAGAAGTAGGTATAGATATAGAAAAGAATAGAGAGAAAATTAAAATAATTGCCCACAAATTTGTGAATAAAGAACATGATCTATTGACTGATCATAGACTGGTTGATCAACTTACAATAGTTTGGGGAGCTAAAGAATCACTTTATAAAATATATCCCTACGATAGCTTATCCTTTAAAAAACATATTGATGTTGATGTGTTTTCATTAAATGGCTCTCAAACTACAGCGTGGAT
>CAZJCZ010000267.1:0-2892 GCA_964544575.1 uncultured Flavobacteriaceae bacterium
CGAATGAAAAGAAACTTGAAATAGACATTTTAACAGACAGATTCATAGCGTTAAGAAAAACTGGCTACACAACAGCCAATAAAAAATACGGGTTAGATTCTGAAAATAAGCATTTTGTTTAGAAGTGAAAATAAAAAAATAGTATATTTATTAAAATGTTGAAACATTAAAAAAACGTTATAATATGTCTACACTAAAAAATAAATATGCCTTAGGGGTAGACATTGGTGGCTCTCATATAGCGGCTGCTATTGTTGATATTAACAAAAAAAAGATAATACCTCATACCAAAATTAAAACTGGTTTAGACTCAAGTCAAGATGCTTTTACCATTCTTACTATTTGGGTCCAATGTATTGAGAAATGCATGCTTAAATTTGGTTCACATTCTATTGAGGGCATCGGTATCTCCATACCCGGTCCTGCAAATTACGAAGAGGGGATTTCTGAAATAACCGGGTGCAATAAATATGAAAAATTGTATGGCGTCGATTTACGCACTACTCTTTACGCCAAAGTAAAATCTTGGATCGATCATCCAGAAAAAATTTCTTTCATAAATGATGCGGCTAGTTTTTTAATTGGTGAGACTTGGTCAAATGACATAAATAATGATCGAATTGTAGCCATAACATTAGGAACAGGTATCGGTTCTGGCTTCATGACTAAAGGTAGAATAATAACTAGTTCGAATAATATCCCTGAGCGTGGAGAAATTTTTAGTTTGCCTTTTAAAAATAAAAGAGCCGAAGATTGGATTTCTACCAAATGGTTCTTAGAGTCATATAAAAAACATTTTGGCAAAACAGTTAAAAATGTAAAAGAAATTGCATATCAAGCAGCAGCATCTGAAGAAATTCGGAATATATTTAATGAATTTGGCTCTAACCTGGGCACTTTCTTATCCCCTATCTTGGGTGATTTTAATGCGAAAACCTTAATTTTTGGCGGCAATGTTACTAAGAGTTATAATTTATTCCAGGAATCTTTTGAAAATTGTTTTAATGAAAATTTACCACGAATTCATTTCGCAGAAAATACAGAAAATTCAGCCATATTGGGAGCTGTTAAAAACTTAACTACTAATGCTAAAATAACATCTGAACGACGCCTGACTCAACAATATTTAATGCCAATTAAATTTGATAGTAATAAGAAAAAGGAAACTTATGATATTTATCCTTCTTTTGAAATAGAGAAAGGTAGTATAGATCATGGTTTTCATAGTTTGGCAAAAAAAATCTCTACACATAAAAGCCTATGTATAGAAGGTTATATAGGAGTAGATTGGAGTAGTTTTATGTCAAATTTAATATGTGCTTTAGAGGATATTGGCACTAAGTCTATTGCTTATTCTACACGTTGTGCCTTTAAAAAATCAAATAAAATAGATAAAATGATAGATCCCTTTTTAGGAGGCAATGATCCTGTATTTGGACGATTATTTCCGGGGGAATTATCAGATTTTATAGACCTGGACAAACTGGATAATATTAGACCCAACTCTGACACCTTATCCATTTTATATGGTACAGGGGCCTCCTTAAGCGCTTGGGATGCCCAAATCATTTATGTGGATATCCCCAAAAACGAAATTCAATATAGATCTAGGGCAGGTAATGTATTAAACATAGGTGCAAAGAGTAATTTAACATCAAAAGAGCAATACAAAAGAATGTTTTTTGTTGATTGGCCCGTGCTTAATAAGCATAAAGAATCTATTCTTAAAAAAATTGATTATATAGTTGATGGTCAATATTTGGAGGATATTTCGTGGTGCGATTCAGTAACCTTGCAAAACAATTTAAAAGAAATAACGGAATCTGCTTTTCGCATTAGACCTTGGTTTGAGTCTGGTGTTTGGGGAGGAGATTGGATCAAAAAAAGGATTGAGGGCCTTAATAAAGGAGCTATCAATTATGCATGGTCTTTTGAATTTATAACTCCAGAAAATGGGGTTGTTCTTTCACAAAATGGTATTCGGCTTGAACTCTCATTTGATACACTCATGTATTATGACAACAAAGCAATATTAGGAGATGCCGCTTCAATTTTTGGAACAGAATTTCCAATAAGATTTGATTTTTTAGATACATTTAATGGTGACAACCTTTCTCTCCAATGTCATCCCAAACCCAATTTCATTCAACAGCAGTTTTTAGAAAAATTTACTCAGGATGAAACCTATTATATGCTGGATGCTGCAGACGATGCAAAGGTTTACTTAGGATTTCAAAATGACATTGACAAAGAGGAATTTCATCAGGCTCTTTTGCAAAGTGATAGACAAGGTACAACCATAGAGATTGAAAAATATGTACAAGTTCATCCGGCTAAAAAACACGATCTCTTCTTAATTCCACATGGAACCATCCATTGTTCAGGAAAAAATGGCATGGTCTTAGAAATAAGCAGTACTCCTTACATCTATACTTTTAAAATGTACGATTGGATGCGCAAAGATTTAGATGGGAATCCAAGACCATTGAACATTTCTCGAGGTATGCAAAATCTAAATTTCGAATGTAAAGGCAAAAAAGTTCAAGAAGATTATATTTCTAAACAAACAATTATTAAGAGCGGAGCTGATTGGAAAATTGTTCAATTAAGAACTCATGCTTTACATTTTTATGCTATTTATCGTCTAGAGTTTAAAAATAGTCTTAACGTTGAAACTAAAGGTCAATGCCATATACTAAACTTGGTGGAAGGCGCCAAGATTAAAATTATTACAGGCAACCGTAATATGATTGTACATTATGCTGAAACATTTATTGTTCCGTCTAATGCCAAAAATTATCAACTTATTAACCTGGGAGAGAAAGAAGTTAAAGTAGTACAGTCTTTTGTGAAACCTGAATATTGCAACAATGAACGCTAAAATTTTATTTA
>CAZJCZ010000268.1:0-2885 GCA_964544575.1 uncultured Flavobacteriaceae bacterium
AGTAAAACCTTCAGTTTTTCATCTTCCCATTCTTATTCATCATCTTTTGGAGTTGTTTTGCTAAAATTACTGCAATTATACTTCCGCATAGCGAAGCAGCCAAATTGATAATTAACAAAACAATATTTACGCTTCCATCTTGCATTATAGAAACTGGGTCAAAACCCAATCGTCCAAAAGATTTTATAAAAAAAATACTTCCGAACACACCAGCAATTGTATTGCCAATAATACCAAAAGAGTATTCTTTGAAAATAAATTCTATTAAATTTGCACCTATGATTCCAATTAAAATACTAACTAGAGAAATTAAAGTTTCTGTCATAGGTTTATTTTTTAATGCCCGTAATCCATGTTATCAATTTTACCTTTCATTAATCTTTTTTGAATGACAAAGTAAACTAAAATCAAAATAATACCTACAATTCCCCAATTTAAAGCAACTGATAAACCATATTCAGATGCGGCGGTATTGTATATTGTAAGTGGTTCATTTACATCATTGGTAGAAGGTAATATAACTGGAAAAATAGATGCCAATGAAGAGGTTATACCTCCCAGAATTAATAAGGTTGATAATAAAAAATTATGACCGTCTTTTTTTATTTTTTTTACAAAAAACAAACCGAATAATCCGATAAAGTATATAATAGGAAACACCATTAAGTAGGGCTTATCTATAAAATTGTACAAAGAATTTGGATTGACAATTTGCCAAATAATTAAAGAAAATATTGTCAGCATTAAAAGTGCAATATTTAGCTTAAAAATAACCGTTTTAAGTTTTGTGTTTATCGATGAGTTTGTTTTTAACACAATCCAATTTGCTCCATGAATTGCTAAGGTTACTACCGAAATTAATCCTATAATAATAGTAAACCAATCAATAACACCAGGAGTTTCACACAAAGGGCTAAAACTGCTATCCCATAATGGTAAGAAAAAGTAATGTGCTTCATATACAGAAACGCCATTTTCTAACCCTCCCAGATTAACACCTCTAACAATATTACCTAAAGCAATACCAAAAAACAGGGCTAATAATAAACTAGAAACACCAAAAGCTTTATCCCAAATATCTTTCCACATTTGATAGTTAAATTGACTTCTAAACTCCAACCCAATGGCTCTGAAAATAATAAGCCATAAAACAATTATTAGCGGAAGATAAAAACCACTAAAAACCGAAGCATAAAATGTAGGAAAAGCCATAAAAAGCATTCCTCCGGCGGCTACTAACCAAACCTCATTGGAATCCCAAAATAAACCCGCTGATTTGGCAATTACTTCTTTATCTTTTTCTGTTTTTGCAAAGAATAAATGAATAATACCTGTACCAAAATCATAACCGTCTAAAACGAAAAAAATGACTAATACTATTGCAATTATTATATACCAAAATACTTCCATAATTTAATGTGTTTTAGGTTTTGGCCCTTCGCTAATTGTTTTACCCACCAAGACTAAAAATAATAAGCCTAGCAACATATATAAAGCAACAAATCCTAATAAGGTAAATAAAGTGTTTCCTGACGAAACTGTTGGAGATATGCCATCACTAGTCCTTAATAGACCATATACCAAATAAGGTTGTCTTCCTAGTTCAGCAGCATACCACCCTGTTAAATTGGCAATATATGGAAAGGGCACCAAAAACATGATGGTCCAAAGCAATGGCTTTAAGTTGTATAATTTCCTGCGCCATAAAAAGAAGACCGCAAATCCCATAATACCAATAAAAATAGTACCCAAGCCTACCATTATATGATAAGAGTAATAAAGCGCAGGTATGTTATCAGGTAATTCTTCGTTTTTAAATTGATCCATTCCTGGGATTTGTTTGTCCCATTCCTGATAGGTTAAAAAACTAAGAATATTTGGTACCGCAATTTTATTGTCTAATTTTTTTTCGACCATGTTTGGCTGACCGATTAATACAATTTCAGCTCCTTCTTTTTCAGTTTCAAAAATACCTTCCATGGCTGCAAAAGCAGCGGGTTGATATTTCGCTACATTTTTTGCATTCCAGTCTCCAGTTGGAAAAGCAAGTAATAAACTTGACACTAACCCAAAAATAACTCCTGTTTTTAAAAATAATTTACCGTATACTAATTGTTTATTTCTTAAAATATAAAATGCTCCAATACTGGCAACTACAAAAGAAGATGTAGTAACTGATGCCAACTGATTATGTAAAAAAGCCGGCACTAACCAAGGGTTGCTAAATAGGGCAGAAAAATTCTCCAATACAAATTTACCATTATCTAAAATTTCATAACCTACAGGATGTTGCATCCAAGCATTAGTTGCTAAAATAAAATAACCACTTGCCCATGATCCTAAAAAAACTAAGAACCCTGTTAAAAAGTGTAATTTTTGTCCCATTAGTTTTTCGCCAAAAATAAAAAGTGCTAAAAATGAAGATTCCAAAAAGAAGGAGAATATGCCTTCCATAGCCAAGGTTTGCCCAATAATCCCTCCTGTTAATTCAGAAAATTTAGCCCAATTAGTTCCAAATTGAAATTCCATAGGAATACCCGTTACAACACCCATGGTAAAATTAATGGCAAAAATTTTCATAAAAAACTTTGCCGCATCATTGTATTTATCAATATTGGTTCGTAAAAACTTCCATTTAAAATAGACTATCAGCAATGATAAGCCCATAGTTAATTGAGGAAATATATAGTGAAAGGTGATAGTAAATGCGAATTGCAGTCTATCATAGAAAATCATGTCTTCCATTTGCCAAATAAATTTGGTTCAAATTTACAACTCTCCTTGTGAAAATAATGTTACATGAATTACTATAAGGAATTTAGTACTTCTATCAATTGATTCGCGGGAATTACCCCTGATTGCTTCCAAACTTGTTTACCTTCTTT
>CAZJCZ010000269.1:0-2868 GCA_964544575.1 uncultured Flavobacteriaceae bacterium
GTGATTTCTCCCAAATGCATCAAAGCTTGTCGGATATCAATTGCAATTAAATCGCTGCTTAAGTTATCATCAATTCCTTTTTGAACATTATTAATTTCTGTTAAAGCTTTATTCAAGGCTTCAAAATGTCGGCTATTACTTACTATGGTTTGGTTATTACTCAATACACCCGTATTTACTAAAGAAGTTAATTCTTCGGTCAGTTTGTTAATTCCTTCTTTATTTTTAGCCGATAGTAACAATGCATTTTTTACAGTTTCATTTAATGTATCAATTTCTTTATTAGATAGCAGATCTACTTTATTCGCAACTACAATTAATTTTTTATCAGGGAATTGAGCTTTAATTTTCTCAATTTCGGTCTGAATAAGTTTTAATAGTTGGTTTTGAATTATGTCTTTTTTATTACGAATGATAGAAGCATCAAATAAATAAATAATTACTTGTGCTTGTGCTGCTTTTTCGAAGGTTTTTTTAATGCCAATACTTTCAATTTCATCTTTAGTATCTCGTATCCCTGCGGTATCGATAAAGCGATATGAGACACCATGAATTATAATTTCATCTTCAATTGCATCTCGTGTGGTTCCGGCAATATGGCTAACAATGGCTTTTTCTTCATTCAACAGAACATTTAACAACGTAGATTTCCCAACGTTCGGTTCTCCTATAATAGCAACAGGAATTCCATTTTTTAACACATTACCAAATGCAAAAGATTCTATCAGTCGTTTTAATACAGAAGAAATTTTTACTATCAATCTTTGAAAATCATCTCTATTTGCAAATTCAACATCTTCTTCTGCGAAATCTAACTCTAATTCGATCAAAGAAGCAAAATTCAGTAACTCTTGACGTAAATTTTCAATTTCGTTTGAAAACCCTCCCCGCATTTGTTGCATGGCTATTTGATGAGAGGCCTTAGAATCTGAGGTTATTAAATCTGCTACGGCTTCAGCCTGACTCAGATCTAGCTTTCCATTCAAGAAGGCACGCAAGGTAAATTCACCTGGATTAGCTAATCTTACACCGTTTTTTATAAAAAGCTGAATAATTTCTTGTTGAATATATATAGAACCATGACAAGAGATCTCAACTACATTTTCACCAGTATATGAATTAGGATTTTTAAAAATTGAAACTAATACTTCATCAATAATTCTTTCATTATTTATAATATGT
This sequence comes from uncultured Flavobacteriaceae bacterium, assembly GCA_964544575.1. Classification (GTDB taxonomy): domain Bacteria; phylum Bacteroidota; class Bacteroidia; order Flavobacteriales; family Flavobacteriaceae; genus Aureibaculum. The sequence continues at coordinate 1,183 of CAZJCZ010000269.1, forward strand.
CCAAGATGTATTGTATGTGTTTTTTGCTTTTGCAGGCTTTTGTTTGCAATTTTTGATTTAAAAAACTGATCAATAATAATAATCGCGTTTTCTCCAGATAGTCGAATAACAGCAATAGCTCCAATACCAGAAGGAGTAGCTAAAGCAATTATAGTATCTTGATTAATCATATAAAATATTATTGTAGCAAAAATAGGAATTCTATTTTGGTTGTTTTTACTATTTCTATAATTAAGACAAGAAGGATAAAAATTTGGCATGTAACATTTTGCAACTAAAGCCGTCATATAAATGGATGTTATTAATCATAAATTTAAATCATGCGAAAAGACAATCAACTAATCGTATTAACTCATTTAAGTCAGTTATTAGATCTCATAACCGGATTTGGAGGTTTTATTGTACCATTGATTCTATGGCTTACAAATAAAGAAAAAGTTTATACGATGGATGAACATGGTAAATCCATTATTAACTTTCAGCTGAGTATGCTCGTTTATGCAATTTTATCTATTCCGTTAATTTTGGCACTTGGATTAGGAATCTTATTATTAATTGGTATTGGATTAATTTGCCTGATATTCCCAATAATTAATGCAATAAAAGCTAGTAATGGAGAGGCTCCACACTACCCACTATCCATAAATTTTATAAAATAGGTTTAAATTGTGTAAAAAAAGTCGCTATAAAATAATCAATATTTTGCCTATTTTTAATACTTTTCATCACTAAGTGCGTTTAAAAACATGATATTCAGATAATTATAAAAATGTCATAAACTCACTGAAAACCGTGAATTTTAAAAACCCCCAGTTTCTCTATTGTGTCGTATTTGATACTGACATATATTTGTAGTGTAAGATTTAGATAAAAAATCAAAACCATATACTATATAGAAATATATAGCAAAGATTAGGGGAGAAAGGAGAAAAGTTAAAAAGACTTTATAGCTATTTTCTACAAATAACTTTTCTCCTTACTATTTTTTAAAACATTACTCTTTAACAAGAGTTAAACTTAGGGGAGAAAGGAGAGAAGCGAAAAGTTAGGTATGAGCTTAACATCTTCAAGTAGCTTTTCTCCTTACTATTTTTAAATCATCTCATTTCTCAATAATTAACCGTGCACTTTAGCTTTTCCACCTCTATTTTTCATAAAATCTGCTTCGTAATCTAACAGAGCTTGCCATTTTTCATCAACAATACTTCTATTTTGGAATTGTCTTGCAAAGCCCAAGAAAATTGTATAATGGTTAGCTTCAGAAACCATAAGTTCTTTATAAAAGTCAGATAATTCTCTATCATTTAAATTTTCTGAAAAAACTTTAAACCTTTCACAACTTCTGGCTTCAATAAGGGCAGCAATCAATAATCGTTGGATCAAGGCATCTGTTCTGTTATTTGTTTTAGGAAAGAATTTATGAAGGTGTTTAGCATAATCATTTGTTTGTTCTCTACCCAATTTCATTCCTCTGGCTATCATCAGTTCATGAACCATTCTAAAATGTTCCATTTCTTCAATAGCAATATTGCTCATTTCTTTAACCAATTCTGTTTCTTCTGAATAATTTATAATGATCGAAACAGCGTTCGAAGCGGCTTTTTGCTCTGCAAAAGCATGATCTGTTAATATTTGTTGTAGATCGTTTTTTGCAATTTCTGCCCACGATGTTGAAGTTTCGAATTT
>CAZJCZ010000270.1:0-2865 GCA_964544575.1 uncultured Flavobacteriaceae bacterium
AAAGAACCGCCATTTTCTATTTTACGGGCAGCACCAAAGAAACGTTTAGGTTTGTGTAATGCATTAGCATCAATACCACCTGATAAAATTTTACCCGAAGCTGGAGCAACTGTATTATAAGCTCTCGCTAAACGTGTGATAGAATCTAACAGCACTACAACATCATGCCCACATTCAACTAAACGTTTTGCTTTTTCAAGTACAATATTGGCAACCCGTACATGTTTTTCTGCAGGTTCATCAAAAGTAGAAGCAACAACTTCACCCTTAACATTTCGTTGCATGTCAGTAACTTCTTCAGGTCTTTCATCAATTAATAAAACAATTTGATATACTTCAGGGTGATTAGCTGCTATAGCATTGGCAACATCCTTCAATAACATTGTTTTACCGGTTTTTGGTTGAGACACTATCATACCTCTTTGCCCTTTTCCAATTGGCGAGAACATATCAATAATTCTGGTTGACATAGAACTACCCTTTTCAGCAAGATTGAATTTCTCATTAGGAAATAATGGGGTCAAATGCTCGAAAGCCACTCTATCTCTAACAATACTTGGGTTTAAACCATTAATTAATGACACTCTAATTAAAGGAAAATATTTTTCACCTTCTTTCGGTGGTCTTACAATACCTCTAACAGTATCGCCAGTTTTTAGCCCGAATAATTTTATTTGAGATTGAGATACATATATATCATCAGGAGAAGAAAGGTAATTGTAGTCTGATGACCTTAAAAACCCATATCCATCTTGCATAATATCTAATACACCTTCACTTTCTATGATACCATCAAATTCAAAATCAGGATCTCTATATTTACCTTGTCTTCTAACATTATTACCTGCCGGTTTGTTTGGTTTATTATGATTTGAAGAAGGATGTTGATTTGGATTATTTTGTTTATGAGGCTTTTTAAATGGCTTTTTATTTGGAGTGTTATGCTCTCTAGTCTCGGTAGGCTTAACATTGTCTTTTGGATCACCCTCTATTGAAGCTGCCGTGCTTTTTGGAGTGTCATTAGAAACCTTTTCAATTGTTTTTTGAGGCACTTCATTAGAAATCTTCTCAACTTTTTTGATCGGTATTTCTTTATCAGTTTTTTCAATACTTTTTTCTGCAGAAGCTGGTTTTAAAATTCTCCTGCGTGGTCGTGGTGCTTTTTCTTTAGGTTTGACTTCTTTAGAAACGGGCGTAGATGCTTGAACATCTAATATTTGATAAACCAAGTCCAATTTTTTAAGTTGGCTGTATTTTTTAACGCCTAATTTTTCCGCTATATCCTGTAATTCAGGTAGCTTTTTTTCTTTTAATGATTCGATTTCAAACATTTTAATAAAATGTAGTTAAATTAATTTGTAGATATTTTCCTTTTGAAGGATTATGTGAGTAAATAATTTGATCTGTAATATTTATAAAATTGTAAAATGAAGTAGATTTACAATGTTTTGTATTCGTTGTGCAATTATACAAATTATATTTTAAATACAACTTTATTTCTTAAAAAGATTAATGTAATTTTGTGTCCAGATTTTTAAATAAAATATGGTTCAACGTATTCAATCTTTGTATTTATTCTTTTCAGCAATCATTTCTTTAGGGTTGATTTTTGTATTTGCATTATGGGAAAATGTTGATAAGATCGAATTTTTTGCAATTGACTTGTTTGATGAGTCTAATCTCGCTTTCAAAGTTGTACCTATTTTGTTTCTCTTATCTGGGTTAATGAGTCTTATGAGTCTGTCTTTATTTAAGACCAGATTGAAACAATTCATATTAAACCGATTTAATATTTTGATAAACCTTATTTTATTAGGAGTATTGATATACCATTTACTAACATTATCTGGAGAAGCGGAAGTTTCTGAGAAGGGTATTGGGGTTGTGTTACCTATAATTGTTATTGTCTTATTAGTTTTGGCAAATAAAGCAATTAAAAAGGATGAAGACCTCGTAAAATCTGTAGATAGATTGAGATAATTCTAACATCTTAGTTATATGTGTGTAAAAGCCTATCTGTTTCCAGATAGGCTTTTCTATTTCTGTTGATTTTTGGTTTTATATAAAAAAAACAGCCAAGATAACTTGACTGTTTAATTTTTTGCAAAAACCATGGAAAACCATGAGTTTTAAAAATACCCATTAGCTCTATTGACGGGTATTCTTTTTTGCAATAATTTTGGAGTATTAATTGTCGCTAAACACTTATATCTACATACTCCTTAAAAAAGGGGAGAAAGGAAAGGGGAGAAAGGGGAGGAGTGAAACGCTGAAATCAGCATCTACAATTTACTTCTCTCCTTACTATAAATAGGAGTTTCCATTTCTCATATGCTAAATTAGTAATTTTTTCCACTTATACAACATTAAATAATCATTGTTTACAAATAGTTAATAACTTGAATATCAATGATGTGAATGTTTAATGTGAAATATTTATTAACAATAAGCATGTTTTATTAACAAAAATTATGTTACTTTACTTCATTAATCATCAAAAAATAGTGGTTTTTGGGTAGCGGTTAGTGGTTTAGGGGGATATTCTAAATTCCCTGTTTTCACTATTGTTTGAACCTAATTATGACCATACTTTTGATATGTGAAGGCTCATACCTTTAATTATAACTCTAAAAAGTCAAATAATAACTCTAAATATCATAGTAAAGAACGTTTAAAATTTTAATAGTAACTCTAAAATCCCCTAATCATGAGAAAAATAATACTCGCTTTGAGTGTTGTATTTGTATTTGCTTCTTTTACAAATGACACCAACAAAACAATAGTTTTAAAAGATATAGATGGCACATTGTTGCAATCTTATCCAGTAATTCAAAAAGTTGATGGTGAATTTACCGTTACTTTTAC
>CAZJCZ010000271.1:0-2853 GCA_964544575.1 uncultured Flavobacteriaceae bacterium
TTACCCCCAAGCATCCCAACTAATATATCGTTTTCATTAACTTTCCCAACACCAGCAGGTGTTCCGGTAAAAAGCAGGTCCCCTTTTTTTAAAGTAAAAAATTGAGATACATAGGCGATCAATTCATCTATTTTCCACAACATAGCATTCGTATTGCCATCTTGAACAATTACTTCATTCTTTATTAATTGAAATGGTAAATTTTCCAAATCAAACTGTTCCTTAGGGTAAAATTCACCTACGACGGCACTACCATCAAAAGCCTTGGCTTTTTCCCATGGTAATCCCTTTTCTTTACATTGAGCCTGTACATCACGAGCAGTAAAATCAATACCTAATCCAATTTCATCATAATATTTTTTTGCAAATTTTACATCAATATATCTACCAACCTTATTAATTTTAACCAATACTTCTACTTCATAATGTATCTCATTTGAGAACGGCGGAATAAAAAATGGCATTTTTTTGGGTAAAATAGCCGAATCGGGCTTCAAAAAAACCACAGGATCTTTTGGTCTTTCATTGGCCAATTCTTCAATATGTTTGACATAATTTCTACCAATACAGATGATTTTCATATTAAATAAATTAATTTTTGATTTATTTATAGCCTAAATAAAAATTAGGGAATCCATTTCTTTTCAAAATTAGGCTTACGTTTTTCTAAAAAAGCATTTCGCCCTTCTTTAGCTTCCTCCGTCATATATGCTAATCGAGTAGCTTCTCCGGCAAAAACTTGTTGTCCAACCATGCCATCATCAGTCAAATTCATAGCAAACTTTAACATTTTAATAGATGTTGGTGATTTTTCTAATATTTCTTGTGCCCATTGATAGGCAGTTTCTTCTAACTCATTATGCGGTATAACAGCATTAACCATACCCATTTCACAGGCTTCTTGAGCAGTATAATTTCTGCCTAAAAAGAATATTTCACGTGCTTTTTTTTGCCCAACCATTTTTGCTAAATATGCGGATCCGTACCCTCCGTCAAAACTAGTAACATCGGCATCTGTTTGTTTAAAAATAGCATGTTCTTTACTTGCCAAGGTTAAATCACAAACTACATGTAAGCTATGCCCACCCCCTACAGCCCATCCGGGCACCACGGCTATTACTACTTTTGGCATAAAGCGTATTAACCTCTGAACTTCAAGAATATTTAACCTATGATAACCATCCTCACCTACATACCCTTGATCTCCTCTTGCTTTTTGATCTCCACCACTACAAAAAGAATAGATTCCATCTTTGCTGGAGGGCCCTTCTGCCGATAATAATACAACACCTATCGTAGTATCTTCTTGTGCATCATAAAAAGCTTCATATAATTCTTTGGTGGTTTTTGGCCGAAAAGCATTGCGCACATTGGGCCTGTTAAATGCAATTCTTGCAACCCCATTGCACTTTTTATAGGTGATATCTTCAAATTTTTTTACAGTTTTCCAGTCGATCTGTATCATATTTTACAATTTTATTCGTTTGTAAAGATATAATTAAGAAAAAGACTAAAAAAATTAGTCCTCGAAAAACTTAAAATTGTTATAACCCATGAAGAATTTGTGCGCTAAACTTTTCTTTCTGCTATTTTCCGTATATGCATTTTCTCAAAATGTGCAAACAGAGACTTTTAAATCTGTTGAATTAAGTGGAGAATTAAATAATGAAAGAACCATAAAAATATATATACCTGAATCATATAAACAAGATTCTACTCGAGTATATCCGCTAGCTTTAGTTTTAGATGCTGAATATTTATTTGATATTTATGTTGCTAACTCTAAACTTTTTGCACTAAAAGATAAAGCTCCTGAACAAATTGTAGTTGGCATTTATCAGAATCAAAGAAATGAACGTAAAACTGATTGTGAAGTGAACGCTAATAGTATGCTTACAGAAAGTAGTTCAAAATTTTACAAGTTCATTAAAAATGAATTATTAAATTATATAGAAGATAGTTATAGGATTTCTCCTTTCCGAACTATTGTTGGTAATACAATAACTGCGAATTTCACCAACTATTTCATGGTTGAAAATGAAAATCTGTTTAATGCATATATTAATGTAAATCCAAGTTATTCCGCAGATATTTCAGAGCTATTCAGAGGGAAAATTCCGAGTATAGATTCAAACACTTATTACTATTTAAACACCGGCGATTATAACGGTGAACAAAAAGACAAGGCCATTGAAACGGTTTACTATGTTCTTAAAAATTTCGAAAATGAAAATTTTAAATATAAATACGATGTCTTTGATGGGTCGACCCGAATATCGTCAATAGGCCAAGCCATATCTGGAGCATTTTCTCATATTTTTAATATGTATTCGTCTATTACAAAAGAAGAATTCGACGAACATATTACCAAGTTGAGCCCTCCTGAGGCCATAGAATATTTAGAAAAAAAATATGTTGAAATTCAATATTCATTTGGAGCTAACTTAAAAATTAGACAACGGGATATATTTGCCGTTGAATCTATAATATTAGACAAAGAAGAAGGCGATTATTTAGAAGAGTTTGGTAAAATGATTAATCGCTTATACCCGGAGTCACCAATTGGAGATTACTATATTGGACAATACTATGAAACAGGCAATGACTACAAAAGAGCCTTGAAATATTATAAAAATGGATATTCAAAAATTTCTGGTGAAGATCCAAATGCCGATGGCTACTTTCAAAATGTTGAACGTGTATTGGCAAAACAAAAAAGTTTACGAGGAGAGGTAGATACTATTGAAGATGAAATAATTGAAAGCGAAAATGAAGAAGGTACTGGTTCTGGTGTTGAAGGCAGTGATGAAAGCGAATAAAAAGGCAACATACTCACAACAAAAAAGCTATTCA
>CAZJCZ010000272.1:0-2848 GCA_964544575.1 uncultured Flavobacteriaceae bacterium
AAAAAACTATTTTTTTTAATACTTGTTCTTTTATCATTACAAGTATTCAGTCAACAAAACAATGTACCCATAATCGACCGCGAGATCTTTTTTGGAAATCCCGAAATTGCAGCCGGGCAATTGAGTCCAGACGGACAATGGATCTCTTTTCTAAAAGAATACAATGGCATTATGAATATATGGGCTAAAAAATTTGATGAACCCTTTGATAAAGCAAAGCCATTAACCAATAACGAAAGGCCTATTGGGGGTTATTTTTGGACTTATGACAGTAAAAATATCCTATTTGTTAAAGACAATAAAGGTGATGAAAACTATAATGTATATGCTGTAAATCCTGTAGAGATAGCTGATAAAGAAACGGGTGTTCCCATTTCTAAAAACTTAAGTCCGATGAAAGATGTCAGAGTTCAAATCTACCAGGTTAGCAGAAAAAATCCTAATGAAATAATGGTGGGTATTAACGATCGTGATAAAGCATGGCACGATTTGTATAAATTAGACATCAGTACTGGTAATTTAGATTTATTATACGAAAACAATAATAGAATAACAGGCTGGAATTTTGATTGGGAAGAGAATCCTCGTTTGGCCTACAGAACCAATGAAGATGGTTTTTCAGAAATTCATCGTATTGATGGTGATAACAAATTCACAAAAATATATGACACAAACCTTCAAGAAAGTGCTTATGTGGCAGGTTGGAATAAAGACAACACTAAAATGTATTTAGTATCTAATAAAGGTGACGTGGATCTTTCAACATTATACACCATGGATCCACAAACAAAAAAAACCGAAAAGATTGAAAGTGACCCTAAGAACAAAGTAGATTTTGGAGGTATGTTCATTGATGATAATACACGAGAAATTTTATATACTTCTTATACTTACGACAAAAGAGAACGTTTATGGAAAAATAAAGAATGGGGAAAGATGTTTAAATATCTTGAAAAAAAGTTCAAAGGAAAAGAGGTTGGTTTTGCTAGTTTTACCAAGGATTACAAACAAATGCTTATTTCTGTAAGTAGTGATAATTCAGCTTCTGAGACGTATTTTTTTAATAGAGATACCAAACAACTAATTCATCAATATACGCCTAGACCCCGTTTAAAAGAAGTAGAACAATATTTGGCCAGCATGGAGCCTGTTTCCTACAAAAGTAGTGATGGCTTAGAAATTCCAGGTTATTTAACGGTTCCATTTGGTGCAGAAAAGAAAAACTTGCCGCTTGTGGTATTAGTACATGGTGGTCCAAAAGGACCTAGAGATTATTGGGGTTACAATTCTTATGCTCAAATTTTGGCAAACAGAGGATATGCCGTTTTACAACCTAATTTTAGAGCGAGTGGTGGGTATGGAAAATCATTTTTAAATGCCGGCGATAGAGAATGGGGCAAAAAAATGCAAGATGATATTACTTGGGGCGTAAAACATTTTATTGCAGAAGGTGTAGCAGATAAAGATAGAGTAGCCATTATGGGCGGAAGTTATGGTGGGTATGCAACCTTAGCTGGCTTAGCTTTTACGCCGGATGTATATGCCTGTGGTGTTGATATTGTAGGACCTAGTAACTTATTTACCTTGTTAGAGTCAATTCCTGCTTATTGGGAGTCTTTCCGAAAAAGTTTGTATGAAATGACCGGTGATCCTGAAACTGAAGAAGGAAAAAAACTAATAACAGAAGCCAGTCCTTTATTTAGTGCAGATAAAATTACCAAACCATTATTAATAATTCAAGGAGCTAATGACCCTAGAGTAAAACAAGCGGAAAGTGATCAAATTGTGGTTTCTATGCGCGATTCGGGTAAAGATGTAGAATATATCTTAGCCGATGATGAAGGACATGGATTTAGAAAACCAAATAATAACATGGCCATGTGGGTATCTATTGAGAAATTTTTAGCGAATCATTTAGGAGGGCGTTATCAAAAAGATATGACGGAAGAAGTTGAAAAAAGATTGGCTGAAATTACACAAGATGTTTCTAAGGTAGTTTATAAGAAAGCTGAAAAAGTTGAAATTGTATCGGAATTACCATCATTAAGTGATGATTTAACAGAAGGTACTTTACAATATGAGGTTACTGTTGAAGTTCAAGGTCAAAAAATACCCATGCAAATGACCCGAGAAATTAAAAAAGAAGGGACTCAATGGATAATAAAAGATGTTTCCGCATCAGCGATGGGAAACAGTGAGGATATTGTATACTTAGAAAACATGACTCCTATAAAAAGAATAATAAATCAAGGAGGGCAAACCATAGAGGTAAATTATTTTAGCGATAAAATTTCCGTAACAATGATGGGTAAAACCAAAGAGATACCTTTAGACGGTGCATACTTGACAAATGGTGCAGGCTTTGATCTATTGATTGCCCGTCTCCCATTATCTGAAGGGTATCAAACCTCTTTTTATAGTCTTGATGTAATGACCCAAAAAATTAAAACTATGAAATTAGAAGTATTGGGTAAAGAAAATAATCATTGGAAATTAAATATTGTTAATTCTGAGAATGAAAAAGAACTAACTACCATGTTAATTGATGCAGATAAAAAATTGGCAAGTAAGTTAGAACAAGTAGTGCCAGCAATGGGTAATGCTAAAATAACTTCAATTTTAAAATAGAAGAAAAATGAATCGCTTTTAGTTTATCTATATTTTAAATATATATTTATAAAGTGGGATATCTTCAAAGGATTTCCCACTTTTTTTGGGGATAAAAAAGCAAACTTCTAATCTTATTTTTAAAAAAGACTTTTCTATTTTTTTCCATCCCATTCCGCGTAAAATTGGTCTAGATACTTCTCCATGAACTTATGCCTCTCTATTGCAACTCGCTTACCAG
>CAZJCZ010000273.1:0-2843 GCA_964544575.1 uncultured Flavobacteriaceae bacterium
AACCATTTAGATGCAGAATCTGTTCATTGGTTGGAACATCATTTAGCACAATATAAAGGGACGGTCATTGCAGTTACGCATGATAGATATTTCTTGGATAATGTTGCGGGTTGGATCTTAGAGTTGGATAGAGGAGAAGGTATCCCTTGGAAAGGTAATTACTCGTCATGGTTAGATCAGAAATCAAAACGACTAGCACAAGAACAAAAGCAAGCCTCTAAGCATCAAAAGACATTAGAGCGTGAATTAGAATGGGTACGGCAAGGTGCAAAAGGAAGACAAACGAAACAGAAAGCACGTTTGGCTAATTATGATAAATTGATGAGTCAAGATCAAAAGAAATTAGATGAAAAGTTAGAGATCTATATACCTAATGGACCACGTTTGGGTACGAATGTAATTGAGGCCAATGGGGTAAGTAAAGCCTATGGCGATAAGTTATTGTATGAGAATTTAGAATTTAAATTGCCACAAGCTGGTATTGTCGGGATCATTGGTCCAAATGGTGCTGGTAAAACAACCATTTTTAAAATGATCATGGGGGAAGAAAATCCGGATAAAGGTGAATTTATTGTAGGTGATACAGCAAAGATCGCTTATGTTGATCAGGCACATTCCAATATCGATCAAGAAAAATCAATTTGGCAAAACTTTAGTGACGAGCAAGAGCTTGTTATGATGGGCGGCAGGCAAGTAAATTCACGTGCCTATTTAAGTCGCTTTAATTTTTCTGGAAGTGAACAAAATAAAAAAGTATCTGCATTGTCTGGAGGTGAACGAAACCGGTTGCATTTAGCCATGACCCTAAAAGAAGAAGGCAACGTATTGTTGTTGGATGAGCCCACTAATGATTTAGACATCAACACATTAAGAGCATTAGAAGAAGGCTTGGAAAACTTTGCGGGATGTGCCGTTGTTATTAGTCACGACAGGTGGTTTTTAGATAGGGTCTGTACTCATATATTGGCTTTTGAAGGAGATAGCCAAGTATATTTTTTTGAAGGGAGCTTCACTGATTACGAAGAAAATAAAAAGAAACGTTTAGGCGGAGACCTAATACCCAAACGTTTGAAATATAAAAAATTGATTCGTTAAAACTATAAAGGTTTAAGTATTTTCCAACACAAATTAACTTATAACAGCGGTTTGAATTGCGCTCATCAGTTTTTCGGAATGTTCAGTTCCTAATTCGGGTACCAATTCTTTAATCGTACCTCAATTTTTGGATTTTTAGCATTTACTAATTTTTTAAATGCTTCTGTATCACTCATATCAGGATTGCCTCGATAATGGTAAGGGTATACAATTTTAGGTTTAAAATCCAGCACGGCATCTGCTGCTTGATTGATATCCATTGTATACGGCATGTTCATGCATACAAAAGCAATATCAATTCTACGTAAATCTCTCATTTCCTTAATATCTTCGGTATCACCACTTATATAAATTGTTTTCCCAGCCAGGTTAAGAAAATAACCATTTCCTCTACCTCTCGGATGCCTTGATGTTGCTTCTTCAGGTAAATTATACATTGGTAACGCATTTATAAATATGTCATCATGAACTGACATACCTCCATTTTTTATGACTGTAATTTGTTTTTCATAATCTCTTTTTAACATTTCTGCCACCGCCGGAGGCACAATAAATGTAGCATTTTCAGTATTCAACGCTTTCAAGGTTTCTAGATTGGTATGGTCACCATGAATATCAGTGATCAATATAAAATCTGGAGCTTTGATACCCTTAAAAGCTTCAGCACCTCCATACGGATCTACATAAATGGTTTTGTCGTTCCATTGTAATACAAAGGTGGCATGTTGAATGGGCTGTATTGTAATGGGTCCGTCATTTGTTTGAATAATATCTGGCGTAGCTCTTTGAGCATAAATGTTTAGAAATAAGAATAAGACTACCGTTGTTATTATTTTCGTTTTCATACTTTGAAATGATTTAAAATATTTTGCTCACTTCATTTTTAATGAACGACAACGCAATACTTGAAGGAGATTCTTCAGTAGCCATTTTTTCTAAAATTGATTGGCGCATGGCATTGGCATCTTTATTTTCGCCAGCAGTCATTGCGTCTCTAACCAAATTCAAAGTTGAATTTTTGGCAGTAATAATTACATTCCAACAATCACTTGTTATATAGATCTGTTGTGCCAGGTTATGTTCAAACTCCTTTTCGACCGTAATGATCAATTTTTTCAAATATGCTACTTTATCACCTCCAGTTGGTGTAATTCTAACGAGCAAACTGTTTGGAGATATGCGTTCCAAAAATAATGCCATGCGCTCATACGCCTGTAACCGCAGGGGTAATGCAACGCTTTGTTTGTCTCTGCGCAATAAGTAGTTACGCCTGTTATTTTCGTTTTTAGTATGTATTTTAAAAAAGTATAATGCCACAACGCCTGTTATAATAGCAGGAATTGTATAGCTTAAAAGCTCAAGAATTTTTATAGAATCCATTTACCATAATTTAATGATTTTTCAAAGTTAACTTATGTATTTTATATCTCATAATTTATTTTATTATTAATGACAAATATCATGATTTGGATAAATATCAATATCTATTTTTGACCTAAATAATAATGTAATATAAGTAACATTTGTTACATAATTATCTCACATTTATTAGAGGTATATTTTATCAAATGTTACGTAAAAATCTAAATCATGAAAAAAAATATTTTAAACTTTTGTTTTGTAATTTTTGCAACTGCAGCTTTTTCACAGGCAGGTCATATTATGCAAGGTGTAGGTGCAGTTAACATGTCTATGGGTGGAGCTTCAACAGCACAGCCATTGGATATTTCAGGAGCATTACAATGGAA
>CAZJCZ010000274.1:0-2822 GCA_964544575.1 uncultured Flavobacteriaceae bacterium
TACCATTATGAAGTAAAACCAAAAGTTAGAGGTGCCCATAGTCTTAAATTTAAAATTCAAAGTTAAGAAGCATTCTTAATTATTTGTTATTATAAGCCTCTTTTTCTTAGTGATAATTATAATCTGAATAGAATTTCTACACCAAGTCTATTTTGTTAACCAATTCTTATGAACCTCCATTCATGATTTTTATCATGCTACATATCTCATTATTGAAATAAGTTTGCAGTTCAAAAGAATGAAATAACAAATGAGTTTAAAAGATAAAATAAAACGCCTAAAAAAGGAAAAAAATGCAGTTATACTAGCTCATTATTATCAGCGACCCGAAATACAGGAAATAGCCGATTTTGTTGGAGATAGTTTAGGATTATCACAAAAAGCAGCAGAAACAGATGCAGAAATCATCGTATTTGCAGGTGTACATTTTATGGCAGAAACAGCCAAAATATTATGCCCTGAAAAAACAGTTGTACTACCCGACCTTGAAGCTGGATGTTCATTAGCAGATTCTTGTCCGGCTGATACTTTTGAAGAATTTGTAAACGCAAATCCCGATCATATTGTAATTACATATATAAACTGCAGTGCAGAAGTAAAAGCCTTGACCGATATTGTTTGCACTTCTTCTAATGCGCTAAAGATTGTAGAATCTATTCCAAAAAATAAACCAATTATTTTTGCGCCAGATAGAAACCTTGGTAAATACATTATTAAGAAAACAGGTAGGGACATGCTGCTTTGGGATGGAAGTTGTGTGGTACACGAGGCTTTTTCTATTGACAAGCTGTTAAAATTATATAAGAAATATCCAGATTATAAAATAATAGCACATCCAGAATCTGAAGAACATATTTTAAATACAGCCACGTATATTGGTTCCACTGCTGGAATGATCAGTTATGTAAAAGAACATTTCCAAGAAAAATTTATTGTAGCCACGGAAGCTGGCATATTACATAAAATGCAACAAGAAGTTCCAGAAACAAAGCTTATTCCCGCTCCTGCTAAAGAAGATAATACTTGCGCATGTAGTGAATGTAGTTATATGAAAGTGAATACATTACAAAAATTATATGATTGTTTGCTTAATGAAAGTCCACAAATAGATGTCCCTAAAGATATTAGAGAAAAAGCTTTAATCCCAATTCAACGCATGTTAGAACTTTCAAAATAATCATGACCACAACAAACTATTTAATAATAGGTTCAGGAGTGGCGGGATTGACTTTTGCCGTTAAAATTGCTGAAAAGTTTCCCGCAAGAACTGTTACTATCGTGACCAAAGGAGATGAGGATGAATCAAATACTAAATACGCTCAAGGCGGTGTTGCGGTGGTATTAGATTCTGAAGAAGATTCCTTCCAAAAACACATCCAGGATACACTAATTGCGGGTGACGGTCTGTGTGATAAGACTGTGGTAGAAATGGTAATAAAGGAAGGCCCACAACGACTTAAAGAATTGATCGTTTGGGGAGCTAATTTCGATCTAGATTCAGAAGGTAATTTAGAATTGGGAAAAGAAGGGGGACATTCAGAATATCGAGTTGTTCATCACAAAGATATAACAGGTTTTGAAGTAGAAAGAGCATTATTACATCGAGTTCATGAATTGTCTAATGTTACACTTTTATCACATCATTTTGCCATAGATCTAATTACCGAACACCATTTAGAAAACCCGAATCCTGAAAAACTATCCTGCTATGGAGCGTATGTTTTAGATCAAAAAACAGGAAACATTCTTGCCATTCAAGCAGAAAGTACTTTGTTAGCTTCGGGAGGTATTGGTAGTGTATATGGACATACAACCAACCCCGTTATTGCTACCGGTGATGGCATAGCAATGGCTTACAGAGCAAAAGCTCAAATTAAAGATATGGAATTTATTCAGTTTCACCCTACAGCCTTATACAACACAGAAGGGGGGTCCTCTTTTTTGATTTCGGAAGCAGTTAGAGGTTTTGGAGCTTATTTGCGAAATAGAACTGGCTATCGTTTTATGCCTGACTATGATAAAAGGGCCGAGTTAGCTTCAAGAGATATTGTTTCACAAAGTATTGACACGGAACTAAAAAAATCTGGAGATACACATGTTTTTTTAGATTGTTCACATCTCGATATTGATGCTTTTAAAAAACATTTTCCGAACATATATGACAAATGTATGGAATACCACATCGATATAGAAAAAGATTGGATTCCTGTAGTTCCCGCTTCTCATTATTTATGCGGCGGTATTGTAGTAGATAAGGAGGGAAAAACTTCAATCAATAATTTATTTGCATGTGGTGAATGTACAAGAACTGGATTACACGGAGCGAATAGATTAGCGTCAAACTCTTTATTAGAAGCTTTGGTTTATGCTCACAATATTTTCAAATATCTTAGTTTAAATCAGTCAAAATCAATTCATTTAACTATTCCCAACTGGAATGACGAGGGTACGAGTATCCCAAAAGAACATATTCTATTACGGCATAACCTTAAACAATTACAAGCATTAATGAGAGATTATGTTGGTATAGTGCGAAGTAATGATCGTTTAACAAAAGCTACTGAGCATTTAAACCTGATATACAAAGAAGTAGAAGAACTTCATAAAAAAACAAGAGTCAATACTTCTCTTTGTGAATTAAGAAATATGGTTAATGTAGCACACTTAATTATCAACCAATCTTTAGAAAGGAAAAAAAATAAGGGAGGGTTTTATAACATAGACAATGTTAAAAAAAGTTAATTACAACTAATATTTATTTCGCCTAAAAAAAAGAGCGCCAACAGGCGCTCTTCCACTTTTTCTTTTGCTTAGCTTATTTC
>CAZJCZ010000275.1:0-2813 GCA_964544575.1 uncultured Flavobacteriaceae bacterium
AAAATTATCAAGGATGATTATATAAAAAATAAAGTGCCTATTGCTAAAATTATACAAGAGTTAAAGATAACAAAACTAAAAAGTGCTGAAAATAAGAGGAAACGGAAAAAATTCAATTTTAATAAAATAAGGCCCGGCCAGATCCATAAAAGTTGTTTTGTTTCTGAGCACCAGTATTCAAAATACTCAGATTTTGATACAGAGAAAGTGCTTTTAAAATTACTCGATCACATCACTGAATTTAAATCGAAAAAGAGGATGTATTTTTCAAGAAATAAATGGAGTAAAAAAATTAACCCTAAAAGTAGAATGAATACTATTGAACAACTATTTATATTATTGTCAAATCATTTGAGCTACAATTAATATATTACAAAAACCATATGACAAATTATATCACGTTTAATAGGGTTCTAATAGCAAATCATTTCAAATTTATACTGTTCTTTTTTGTTTTGACAACAATATTGGTTTCTTGTAAAAAGAATCATAAAATACCTGATTCGTTAGAAGCTGGTTGGAACAACGAAGCAGTATGTGAACTTGTTGAAGAAAACGAAAAACTCAGAGTTTTGAAGTGTACTTTTAAACCTGGCGCAGGTCATGACAAGCACTATCACAATCCGCATTTTGGCTATGCCTTGTCAGGAAGCAGTTTTAGAATTAAAGATAAGAATGGTGTTCGTGAAGTAACCCTACTAACTGGAAGCCACTTTTATAATGAGGGTGTCGAATGGCATGAGGTATTAAATATTGGGGATAGTACTGCGGTTTATTTAATTTTTGAACCAAAGTAAAACAAAGCACTAATTAAAATAAAACGAACAATTTAAATTATCTATGAAGACAGCCACGGTAAGAGAATTGAAGCAAGAATTAAGTAATCAATCACACTCAGAACTGTTGGAGCTTTGTTTGAGCTTATCAAAATTCAAAAAAGAAAATAAAGAATTATTGACCTATCTCTTATATGAATCAGACCACGAAGAGGGTTTTATTGAGGGTGTAAAAAATGAAGTTGAAGAACAGTTTACTCTTATAAATAGAGACAGTTATTACTATATAAAAAAGAGTGTCCGTAAAATTTTACGCACTGTGAAAAAATACATTAGATATTCAAAAAAGAAAGAAACTGAAGTAGAATTATTACTTCATTTTTGTTCTGAATTAAAAAAAATGAACCCTTCAATTCAAAACAATGTATCCCTCGTTAATATCTTTAATCGTCAAATAGATCTTATTAGAAAAATAGTAAGTAGTTTGCATGAAGACCTGCAATATGACTACGAGATGGAATTAAATGTATTATTAAAAAATTTCAAAAAATAAAACTTAAAATAACCAATAGAATTATATTTGGTTTCTTAAATATTGATGGTAGCATGAATGAAAAAAGTGTAATAATATATTCTACGGTAGATGGACAAACCTTGAAAATTTGTAATAAGCTCAAGGAACAATTCGAAGAACAAAATCAAGATATTTCGTTGTTTTCAGTTGACGATTTTAAGGAAGAAATCAGTAACTATGATAAGATCATTATTGGGGCCAGTATTCGTTATGGTGTTCATAATAAATCAGTTATTGAATTTATTAATAAAAATAAAACGGAACTAGATACTAAAAAAACAGTTTTCTTTTCTGTAAATCTTGTAGCAAGAAAACCTGAGAAAAACACACCAGACACTAACCCTTATGTCATAAAATTCTTTAAAAATATTGATTGGAAACCCACTGTTGTTGAGGTATTTGCAGGAAATCTTGATTATCAGAAATATCCATTTTTTGATAGAATTATGATCCAATTTATTATGTGGATAACCAAAGGACCTACTGACTCAAAAGCTAAAATTGAATATACAAACTGGGATAGGGTTAAAGAGTTTGGAATAAAAATTTGTAAACTATAATAATTTGTAAGGTAGGTGCTTTTTACGACCTATAATCTACCTTACAAATTATTTTCTTATCACATTCTAACTAAATCTATTAAAGGCATTATTTTACCTCTTGCCTCTGTTATTTCTTACTCTTTTTTGAGGGTCTTCTTGGCAATACCTCTTCTGGGAATGGGAAAAGAATGGTTGAATTCTTTTCTGAAGCTATATTCGCCAATGTTTGATAGAGTCTTAATTTAATGGCTGATGGTGATTGGTCTATAAGTTTACCAGCCTCTAACAGTTTCCCTGCTGCTTGTTCTTCTGCCAATGCCAATATGATCCTGGCTCTTCTAGAACGCTCTGCTTCGGCTTGATTTGCCATCATTCGTCTCATATTTTCAGGTAACTGAATGTCTTTAATTTTAACATCAATGATCACAATACCCCATTCATGAGTTTCCACTTCAACAATCGCCTTAATATTCTTACCCATCTCCTCACGTTTTGATAAGATGGTATCTAATTCTACTTTCCCACAAACGTCTCTTAAGGCAGCTTGGGCCAATTGTGTAATGGCAAATTTATATTCCTCAACCTCTAATACGGCTTTTTCAGGACTACTAATTTTAAAGAATACAACGCCGTCTATACTACATGGCACATTATCTGAAGTCATAACTTCCTGAGAAGTTATATTGATAGTGATCACACGAATATCTACTATTTGAATAGTTTCGATAAATGGAATTATCCATCTAAAACCAGGCTCGAGGGTCTTGATATATTTTCCAAATCTGAATTTTAAGGCTCTTTTATATTCAAAGATGATCCGAATACCGGCAAACAAGAACAGTATGAAAATAATGCTAAATAATAATGGAGGATTCATAATATTGGGGTTTAATGTTATCTTTTTAATAAACTTCAAAACAC
>CAZJCZ010000276.1:0-2807 GCA_964544575.1 uncultured Flavobacteriaceae bacterium
TAGTGTTCCATAAAACAGAAACAAGCTACAAAAAAATTCTCATAAAAAATATTGTACCAATATGCTGTTAGTGGGGCTTATGAAACTGGTTATTCACCAGGCATTATTGTTGTGTAGCCGGAGCAGTAATAGAATTGGGTTTAAATATTCATACTGTACATTAACGAACAATAGACTGTCCGAAAATGAACACTCTGTTTAAAATAAAATAATTATAACAAGCTATATATCAATAGTTTATAATTATTTATTTTTACGGCACACGCCTTGTATTAAGATATAATAATAACAATAACCCTTTAAATTTAACATTATGAGAACTTCAGTATTTAAAAGCAGCAAAAGAGTAGGATGGTCAGAACACAGACGATATTCACTTAATTCTTAGACAAAAAACAAAAATATTTAAACCCATTAAAAAACAAAATTATGAGAACAAGAGTTTATAACAACAGTAAAAGAGGAAGTTGGTCAGAACACAGAAACTATACTTACTAAACAGCAACAAAACCTAAGCAATAATTAAAGAATTCTAAATAATGGACGGAATAACAAAAATTTGCTACGAACGGGCAAAACAAAGTGCAGAGAACCATATGAAAAATGGCCAGACTAAAGCTTACTTAAATGATATCTTAGTTATGGATTATTATAGAAAGCTTATGGAAACCTCTTAAAACGATATGACTTTCAGCATCTTTTCTTGCCTTTTTATTTTTAGATAGACAACTGTCTAAATACTTATTCTAATACTAACAAACAGATTAGAATACTTCTTACCACCATAAAACAACCGTCTACCTTATTTTCCACATCATATAAAGTTACATCAGTAATAAATCGCATTATTTTATTACAAGGCTTGTGTCATATTACCAAGAATGATCTTGAGGATTTTAGTATAAGTGATTTCCCTTATAACGTCCATTTTACTCATAAATGGTTATGGGCAAAACAAAAGATCATATAGGCCATGATCATTCTAGCTTAAAACTGCCCGTCAACAATTCGGCCGTAGCCGATGAGCCCCCAACATATAGTTCGTAATCCATCACTTCTATTTCCCATTTTTTTGTTTGTGGATTATACCATGCCAGATCTTGAGCACTGACTTGTAAGGGTATTGTTTTCTTTTCACCGGGTTGCAAGTTTACCTTATCAAAGGCCCTTAATAATTTAACAGGACGGTCTACTGCCGAGTTTTTAAAACCGACATACAATTGTACGATTTCTTCACCTACCATGTCACCAGTATTTTCAATATCTATAGTAACTTGAATATTGCTGTTCGATGTGACAGTGGGTTCCGCGATTTGTAAATTGCTATAGGTATAATTGGTATAACTTAAACCAAAGCCAAAAGGATAAGCTACCTCAATATTTTTCTTATCAAACAGCGTATAGCCATGGTAGTATCCGTAGCTTATATTTTCAATATAGGGATTAAAATAGGGGTAATCTTTTTCATTCTTCGCGATACTAAATGGTAATTTACCGCTAGGGTTCACCTTTCCATATAAGATATTAGCAAGGGCATTGCCGCCTTCCATGCCTCCATACCAGGCAAACAAAATAGCGGGAACCTTGTCTTGCCAAGGATTCATGTCAATGGCACTACCACCAATATAGGTTACTACCAACTGGTCATTAGTGCTTGCCAGGGCTTCTATTAGTTGTTCATCTTCAGGACGTAAACGCAAGCTATCACGATCGCCCCCCATGCCTTTGCTGCCAATTAGTTTCTGGGCTTTTGCAGAGGCTACCATTTTATCTCTGAATAAGATAATATATTCACCTTCGTCTTCTCTGGTATAACCCACCACCACAATCACTTCATCGGCTTCTGTAGCCAGTTTTTTAGCGCTTTCCAAATCTGAGCCATCATTTAATATAACTTGGTTTCCCAGCGTTTTATGATAATTGCTGATGCCTTGAAATGGGGTTATCACATAAGGCGGGGTACTATCGCTACTGCCTTCATCGCCGGTGTTTTCAACATCAGCCAGCCGGCCTATCACGGCAATTTTTTTAGCACCTTTTTTTTTGAAAGGCAACACGCTGTTATTTTTCAAGAGCACCATACTCTTTTCTGCGGCTTCCCTAGCCAAGGCTATATGTTCTGGTAATAAGATCTTATCTAAGGTGTATTCTTGTTCATCATCTGTAAAGGCATATTTGAGCCTCGTTTTCAAGCTTCTTACTACGATATCGTCAATATCCTCTTCAGTTATTTTTCCGGCATCTATACCTTCTTGCAAGGCTTTAACGCTATACGCGTTTTGACTGGGCATTTCAACATTAAGTCCTGCTTTTACGCCGGCAACGCCATCATATACACCATATTCCCAATCGGTATTCACAAAGCCTTCAAAACCCCATTCGGTACGTAAAATATCGGTAAGTAAGCGTTTGCTATGACCACAATATTCGCCATTGATCTGATTATAGGCACTCATAACAGCGGCTGGTTTTCCTTGTTGGATGGTCTTTTTAAAATGTGGTAAATAGACTTCACGGAGGGTGCGCTCATCAACTTCTACATTGACCACCCATCTTGAATTTTCTAAACTATTCAAAGCAAAATGCTTTGGGGAGGCCATAACATTATGACTTTCAAGAGCCTTTACTGTGGCAAGGCCAAATTCACCCAACAACCAAGGGTCTTCACCATAGGTTTCTTGTGCCCGGCCCCAGGCGGGATGCCGTAAGATATTGATGCAAGGGGTAGCACCAAGGTTCACCTTATTGGCTCTCATTTCAATAGCAATGACATGTTGGATTCGTTTTTCAAGGGATACATCCCAACT
>CAZJCZ010000277.1:0-2798 GCA_964544575.1 uncultured Flavobacteriaceae bacterium
GTAACTGGTATTATAAGAAGTTTTGAAGATGTTACTTTAGAAGAAAGAGAAGATGCTTTAACAGCACAGGTAAAGGCCAATTCTAAATTCACTAAAACTCGTGATTTATTTTTCTCAGGTGAAACATATGAAGTGAAATAATATTATTCATGATAAAAGTCACCTACCAACTTAATGGATT
Organism: uncultured Flavobacteriaceae bacterium; assembly: GCA_964544575.1. Taxonomy (GTDB): domain Bacteria; phylum Bacteroidota; class Bacteroidia; order Flavobacteriales; family Flavobacteriaceae; genus Aureibaculum. The sequence continues at coordinate 182 of CAZJCZ010000277.1, forward strand.
CTATTAATTTTGCTAACTAATAATAATTTAAAAAAATGGGGTCAGAAGCCATTATAGTATTTTTAATTGCGGGTATTGTTTTAGTTGCCGGAGCAAATTTTTTATCAAATTTAATTTCTCATAAATCTGATAATCCGCAAAAGCGAGAACCCTATGAAAGCGGCATGACAACTATTGGGCCCACTTGGGTTCAATTTAAGGTTGGTTATTATTTATTTGCGATCTTATTCTTAATTTTTGACGTTGAAGTAGCATTTTTAATCCCTTGGGCCGTTGTTTTCCAAGATATTGGAGCAGTTGCTTTCATTGAAATTATCATATTTCTACTCATTTTAGGACTAGGTTTACTATACGCATGGAAAAAAGGAGCATTAAAATGGGAGTAGAAAAAAAACGATTTTTAAGTCAAATAGAATCTGAGGTCAAAACACCGACGGTTCCAAAAGATTTCCCGGGAAAAGTAATTCCCGCAGGCAATGGAGCTAACGTGATTGTTACTTCATTAGATAAAATAATCAATTGGGGGCGATCAAATTCACTTTGGTCGCTTTATTTTGGTACCAGTTGCTGTGCCATTGAAATGATGCAAACAGGAGCAGCTCGTCATGATTATTCAAGGTTTGGTTTTGAGGTTGCAAGGCCTTCACCAAGACAAGCAGATCTAATTATAATTGCAGGAACCATTGTAAACAAGATGGCTCCAGTATTACGTCGTTTATACGATCAAATGGCTGAACCAAAATATGTTATTGCTATGGGGGCGTGTGCCATTTCTGGAGGCCCATTCTTTTACAACACATATTCTGTAGTAAAGGGTGCTGACCATGTAATTCCAGTAGATGTTTATGTACCAGGTTGCCCCCCTAGACCAGAAGCTTTATTAGAAGGCATGCTGATGCTTCAAGATAAAATACGTACGGAAAATATGAAACACAAAGAAAATCCTATTGATGGATTCGATGAAGGACTTTAAAAGTGAAAGTATGACAAACGAAGCATTACAAAATATAATTAATAGTTGGTTTCCAAACTCAATTTCAAAAACTGTGACTGCAGAGGCCCCTATTGAAACTGAAATTTCTGAAACTAAAGAAAGCGTTAGCACTAATGAATTGGAATTTAATGAAGAAGGTTCTCAGTTTTTAAATATAACCGTTCAACCGGAGTTACTCCACAAATTAATGTCACAATTAAAAAGTAATGATGAGACTCATTTTGATTACTTGTTTTGTTTAAGTGGTGTTGATTGGGGAGAAGAATTAGGTGTTGTATATCATCTCGAATCTACAACTCACAGACATATGATTGTAGTAAAAGTTCAAACCAAAGATAGAGAAAACCCTACTTTTGATTCTGTTTGTGACATATGGGCAACTGCCGAATTTCACGAACGTGAAGTATTTGATTTTTTTGGAATAAAATTTAATAATCATCCAAATTTAAAAAGACTTTTTTTAACCGAAGAATGGGTTGGATACCCGCTAAGAAAAGATTATGTCGATGAAATTAATATGGTTATCAAATAAGTGATTATGGAAACGACTATTGCAAATAGTAACTTTAAATCAGAAGAGTATTTTATTAATATGGGTCCTCAACACCCTGCTACTCATGGTGTTTTGCGTTTATTATTAACCATAGATGGTGAAATCATTAAAAAGGTTGAACCGGATTTAGGGTATATACATCGTTCTATCGAAAAAATGTGTGAACGCGACAGCTATCAACAAATAGTTCATTTAACTGATAGGATGGACTATTTATCATCGCACATTAATAATGAAGCTGTTTGTTTGACAGTTGAAAACGCTCTTCAGCTTGAAATTCCAGATCGTGTTAAAGTGATTAGAACCATCATTGGCGAACTCACTAGAATTGCATCACATACGTTATGGTGGGGTGTTACGGGAATGGATATAGGTGCCTTAACCACCTATTTTTATGGATTTAGAGACCGTGAAATGATCAATGATATTTTTGAGGAAACCTGTGGTGCGCGTTTAACCATGAATTACAATATTCCTGGAGGATTAATGTTCGATATACATCCAAATTTCGTAAAAAGGACTAAAGATTTTATTGCACATTTTAAAACAAAATTACCAGAATATGATAGGTTACTATCAGGTAACGTAATATTTCAAAAAAGAATGAAAGGTATTGGTCTTTTAAGTAAAGAAGATGCCATTTCGTTTGGAGCCTCTGGTCCTGTTGGTCGTGGTTCTGGATATTCTTGTGATGTTAGAAAACACCATCCATATAGTGCTTATGATAGAGTAAAATTTAATGAGGTAATGAAAACTGAAGGTGACACATTTGCTCGTTACCAAGTTAGAGTTGAAGAAATGTGGGAATCGATGTCTATCATAGAACAATTAATTGATAATATTCCTGAAGGGGAACATCAGGTGGCAACCAATGCGGTAATAAAATTGCCAAAAGGAGAATTTTACCAGAAAGTTGAAACTGCTCGTGGTGAATTAGGTGTTTATGTTATTAGTACAGGAACAAAAAATCCGTATCGTTTAAAATTTCGTTCTCCCGGATTTTCGAACTTATCATTACTAAATCATATAACGGTTGGTGAAAAAATTGCAGATTTAGTTGCAACCATGGC
>CAZJCZ010000278.1:0-2796 GCA_964544575.1 uncultured Flavobacteriaceae bacterium
ACTTATAGAACTAAGATAATACAACTAACATTATAGGCATAATACATTTAAAAACGAAGTCCGCCACATTATATACCATTACAAAAGTTGTTTTTTCAGAGGTCAAATTATTTCGTTAAATTCCGTTTCCTAACCCTTATATTCAATTTATTTGGGTTATTGATACAGTACGTATTTAGGTGGAACAAGTCCGTTTAGTCTCAAATAAACAAGCATTTGTCCTCTGTGGTGCGTTACGTGGTCAGCAAGTAATGAAAAAATTTGTCGCTTTGTCCTATTCAATCCGAAATAGTCTAGTTCGTCATTCGATTGACTGGTATCAAATTGTTTAATTAATTTTATGGTTTCATTAAATGTTTTGTCAATTGTTGCAATCATTTCTTTTTTAGACTTATTATACCAAAATGTAGAATCAGTACGACTATCTCTTTGTTCACGTCCACCTAGTAATGATTGACTATGCCAATCTAAAGCATATCCTATGTGCATTAAATTTTCGGTAAAGCTTTTAGATTCAGGTGTAGCTCTAAAGTCATATTTATCCTCAGGCATCATTTCTGCCACGACAATTAAGTAATTTCGTGAATTTTCAAGACGCTCTAAATAGTCTTTTATAAATTTATCCTCTTGAGCGAAAAGAGGCGTTTCAATTGCACTAAATAGCATAATAGTTGTTAGAATAAGTAAATGTTTCATAGTATTTAAATTTCGTTTTTAAAGATATATTTTTAAGTTATGATTTTTCCGTTCTGAGTGAGTGCCGCAATGAATGGCAACAATGGGATATAGTTATTAAAAATATATATTTTGTATAGAATAAGATAATATTACTAACATTATACGCACAATAGATTGAAAAACAAGACCTCCACATTTTGTGGAATTATAGCTGTTTTAGTGATGTTGCACAAAGAAATATTGATTTTGAAGATGGTATTCGTACTTTATCATATTAGTAACAACTACTGTCGAATTAAATATTGACAAAGGAGTTGGGTATCATTTAGTGGGTCTCCCTGATAACGCTATAAAAGAGAATAATTACCGTATAGCTGCTGTCTTATTGAACAACGGGTATAAAATTCTAGGAAAGAAAATCCCCAAAACTTATTGCCTCCCTATTACTCAATTTTTACGTTAATTTTGTAAAGCTAAATACATAAACTATGCGCAAATTATTGAAGCAGTCAAGATTAGTTCATTTATACTTAATATTTGGTCTTATTGGTTTTATAAGTACTGAAAGCTGTACTAAAGATGAACCCATCACAGTCACAGTACCAAAGGTAGAAGAAAACCTAGCTCAAATTAATTTTGACACGAATGGAGGTGTTCCAATTGTTTCTAAAGATGATTATGTAGAAGGTGTTTTGACAGTTAATGGACAATCTGAATACAATGATTTAATAATCGATGCAGAAATAAGGGGTAGAGGGAATTCGACTTGGACTTATCCCAAAAAACCTTACAAAATTAAATTGAGTAGTGATGAGTCAATTTTAGGAATAGCGCCTGAAAAAAAATGGGTGTTATTGGCTAATTATATTGACGGTACTCATTTATTGAATGCTGTAGGGATGAAAATCGGACAATTGTTAGAAATGCCTTTTACCAATACAATTGTACCTGTAGAAGTAACCATAAATAATGAATATCTCGGGTTATATATGTTAACAGAGCAAGTAGAAGTGAAAACTAATAGAGTTGATGTTGGCGATGATGGCATGTTGTTAAATTTAGATACTAATTATGATGAAGAATGGCAATTCAAATCAGACTCTTATGATTTACCTGTGACAATAAAATATCCGAAATCAATGGATGCAGATAAATTGACTTCTATTAAAAATCAATTTGAAACCTTAGAAGCGTTGGTGGCTAATGATGATTTTCCAAATAATCAATATCTTGATTACGTAGATGATGTTTCCATAGCCAAATATTTGATTGTGTATATGCTAACTGGTAATGAGGAAATTAATCATCCTAAAAGCACTTATATTCATAAAACAAGTACAGGAAAATTCACAATGGGTCCAATATGGGATTTTGATTGGGGTTTTGCATATGAAGGTTCATATCAGCATTTTAGTAGTTTTGATAGACCTTTATTTTGGCCGTCTTCATCCAAGGCTGGTACTCAGTTCTTTTCAAGACTAATGTCTGACCCTAAAATTCAATCATTGATTAAAGAACATTGGGGAGTTTTTAAAGACAATCACCTTTCAGAGTTGATGAATTATATAGATGAATATGCTTTTATTACTCAAGGAGCAAAAGCTAGAGATTTTGCTTTATGGAGGAATGACGATAAAGAAGTGAGCGCTCTAAAACTCTGGATTGAGAATAGAGTCTCGTATATGGATAATTTCATTAATAGCTTCTAAAAGCTATTATATATTTCTGAGTATAGATTTTTAAAAACGGCTTAATATCTTTCCAAAGTGTTTAATGTTTGAAGGCGTACATACGATAAACTATTAGTTACATATTTGCCCTAACTACATCAACGGATAGTGCTGTAAAATGGCCGGTTATTCGAACGGAATAAAGTAAAAGCCCCATGTCCCACAAAACCTTCGTTTTGAAGGACTTTCCGAAACAATGACATGATAATGATTTTTTTTCACTAGCGTTTTTCCCCAGTGCCATTGTCCGCACCACACCATGACAGAAGTAGTAGTGGTTGGTTCTTTTTAATACTTGATAAGTAGGAGATAGGTAGCTATTACTTATTGTTGTTAGCCTTTCGTTATTCTCCTTGGTTTTTACATTTGGTTAATAAAAGTTGGTAAG
>CAZJCZ010000279.1:0-2794 GCA_964544575.1 uncultured Flavobacteriaceae bacterium
CTTATCGGTTACTTCACCTATACAGATTGTATTTCTACCTTTTTCATCTTTTTTCATCATTTCAACAACTTCATCTGCTATTGATGGATCGACAAAAGTCACAAAAACTCCTTCATTGGCAACATATAACGGATCTAAGCCCAATATTTCACAAGCGGCTGCAACTTGTTTTTCGAGAGGTATATTATTTTCATAAATAGTTATACCTTGTTCTATATCAGTAGCTATTTCTGACAAAACACTGGCGAGCCCACCTCTGGTAGGGTCTCGGAATAGGTGTATTTTATGTTCAAATTTATCAATTAGATCATTTACCAAAAAATTCAAATTGGTTGTATCACTTTGAATGGTAGACTCAAACTCCAAGCCCTCCCGTTCAGACATAATTGCCATTCCGTGTTGAGCAACAAATCCGTTCACAATTATTTTATCACCTACTTTAATGTTATCTGTAGAAATATTCGCTTTCGGATTCACTTCACCAAATCCTGTGGTATTGATAAATATTTTATCGCCTTTACCTCGTTCAACAACCTTAGTATCACCCGTAATTATTTGAACCCCACTAACATCGGCGGCTTCTTTAATGGAGTTTACAATAGTAATGAATTCTTCAATTTTCAACCCTTCTTCTATAATAAAAGCTAATGATAAATACTTCGGGATCGCACCGCACATAGCTACATCATTAACCGTTCCATGAACGGCTAATTCGCCTATATTCCCTCCTTTAAAAAAGATGGGTGAAACCACGAAACTATCAGTAGATATTGCTATCTCATTACTAAATTTAACAATAGACCCATCGTGTTTTTGATCCAAATAAGGATTGCTAAATGTTTTAAAAATGATCTTATCTAACAGATCTCTGGTCATTAAACCTCCACTTCCATGTCCTAAATTAATTGAATCAAATCCTAATTCTGTTTTATCCATTTGTTATATAGTATTTGAAAAATGATAGTAAGCAGCGCAAGCTCCTTCTGATGACACCATGGGTGCTCCTAAAGGATTAGAAGGATTACATGTTTTACCAAACTGACCACATTCATGAGGTTTTTTAATTCCTCTTAAAATCTCTCCGGCAATACAATCGGGATTTTCTGGAACTTTAATATTACTGATTCCAAATTTCAATTCGGCATCAAAGCTTTTAAACTCCTTTGTTAACACATAGCCACTATTAGGAATATTACCAATTCCTCTCCATTCTCTGTCACCAATTTCAAATATTTTATGAATAACTTCAATGGCGGCTTTATTTCCTTCTTCTTGAACTACTCTTGAATATTGATTCTCAACTTTGTGAACCCCTTTTTCCAATTGTTTTATAGCCATATATATTCCCTGAACAAGATCTAGTGGTTCAAAGCCGGTAATAATTATTGGAATTTTATACTTATCTGCCAAAGAATAATACTCTTGATAACCCATTATAGCACAAACATGACCGGCACCTAAAAATGCATCGATATTACAAAACTCATCGTCTAATATAGCCTCCATGGCAGGAGGTACTAACACATGAGAGACTAAAATTGAATAGTTTTTCAATCCTTCCTTCTGGGCATGTAAAACTGATAGCGCATTGGCTGGCGCAGTTGTTTCAAAACCAACTGCAAAGAAAACCACTTCCTTATCAGGATTATTTCTTGCAATTTTTACAGCTTCAAGAGGCGAATATAAAATCCGTAGATCACCACCATCAGCTTTTGCTTCCAACAAGCTTTTTTTACTTCCCGGAACTCGGATCATATCTCCAAAAGAACAAACAATCACACCATTTTCCAATAACTCAATGGCCTTATCTATTAAGTTTAACGGCGTCACACAAACAGGGCAACCCGGACCATGGATCATTTGGACCTTATCTGGAAGTAATTCAAGTATGCCATTTTTAACTAATCCATGTGTTTGACCGCCACAAATTTCCATGATGTTCCAGGGCTTTGTGATTGTCTTTTCGATAAGTTTTAAATAGCCTTTAGTAGCTTCTAAATTTCGATATTCACTTAAATACTTCATTGATTTTTTTAGTGTTTCATACAATTCAAATAATACATTATTTGACCGTATGAGATATTTTCATCGTTCGGAGCTAAATTACGATTAAAATACAATTTATACTTGGCTTCCCCTATTTCTTTAATCATGTCAATAAGTGTTGTATTCTGGAAAACACCACCACTAAAAGCAATGGTTTTTAAATTGTGTTTATCTGCTATTTGAAAAATAATCGTTGCTAATGTGAATAAAAAATTAGCAATTACATTCTTTTTTGAATTACCATTCTTAAAATCTAAATATAAATTTAAAAGCAGTTCTTTAGTTGGAATATGATTATTCTCTAAAACCGAACTATACAATTTGCAATCAGCCAAATCATAATTGCATATATAATTTTCTAATAATATAGCAGCTTCTCCTTCGTAGGTATTGATATCGCAAATATCTAAAAGTGAAGCGACTGCATCAAACAATCTCCCTACTGATGATGTTTTTAATTTGTTGTTCTTTTTTAATGATTGATATATAGCAATTTCTTCTTTCGAAAACTTCTCACTTAATACAGCCTGCATTTGACTGTTAGACAACGAGAGTAAAGACAATTTTGGCTCTTTAGACATCTTATCTCCAGCCAGCCAGTTAAAATACTCGAAGTGACAAATTCTATCAATATTATTTGATTGATATTTAAAGAATTCCCCTCCCCAAATTTGTCCATCTTCTCCATAACCTGTTCCATCCCAAATAACTCCTAAAACAGGTTCATTTGAATCGAACAATTCATGCT
>CAZJCZ010000280.1:0-2788 GCA_964544575.1 uncultured Flavobacteriaceae bacterium
AATTAACTAATCAATTAACAAGAATTCAAACGCATTTTCAAAGGAATTATTTCAGAATATTTTAAGTCTATTAAATAAATAATTTCTAGAACATGAATCAGAAGTAAATTCAATCTTAAAATTTTCTAAATTTAATATCTGTTAGATTAATCTTAATTATAGCTGCTTAGGATGCCTATAATAATAATAGAACGCAGGCAGTAAAATCAATATAAAAACGGGATGGGTTAGGAAACGACGGATATAAAATGTAAACAAATAACCATTAGCCATTCCGGCTCTAAGTAATAAATAATACACCAAAGAAAGTACAAAAAATGCGATTATGTAAAACTTAATAGAAAAAACAACAAATTCCCGTTTTTGAAAGGCCACATAAATAATTGCTAAAGAAATAATCGCATTCATCGCGTATCTCACAAATAAATTAAAGAATAATTTTATTGAGTTGAAACCTGGCATTGTACTATTTAGATAGTCGTGTTTAAAATAAGCTATAAAAGGGTCATAAAAAAGTTCGGTCCCATATGCCCTTACTAACATTAATAATACTATCAAAATACCAATTATTCCTAATCTAACCCACCTATTCATTTTTTCAAAAATTTTAAATGAGAAAACTTATTCACCCAAATAACCCATAAAATAAAAGTAGTACCATAAATTATTCCGGGAAACAGTAAACTATGCAATAGATATTGATATTCAGGATATTTATACATCAATAAACTTAAAATAAGTATTCTGAATAAATTCACTACATAAATAATTATACTCCCAACAATTCCAAAAATAATAGTCGCCTTTAAACTACCTGTAAAAGCTATTATAAACGTTAAGAATAAAATAATAATACTAACTGAATTACAGCCTTCAACAATTCTCGCTGCATATACATCTCCTACAAAAAATTTCATCGATAATTCAGATTCGTGTTGACCGGTATAAGTATTGAACCCAAGAAACTCACCTAATTTATGTGTTTGATAGGCCACTTCTTCAGTGAGAGGATCACATGAAAAAATATCACCTTTTTGCTGTGTTTGTTTTAAGTAGATCGAATAAGCTGCTAATAAAATAAAATATGCTACAAAAAACCTAACAAGAAATTTTATGATTATTTTTTTATTCTTCAAATGAAAAGTAGTTTATGTTTGTACTACAAAAATATGCAATTTCAAATTTAAATGTTTCACATGGATACAGTGCTAGTTAAAGATAAAATTATCAACATAATAAATAACAACAATTCATTAGAGACTAAATTGCAAGAGATATGCAATTTCTTAAAAGAAAAAATAAATTATTACGATTGGGTTGGATTTTATTTTAAAAACGGCGATAAACAGGAATTAAAACTGGCTAAATTTGCGGGTGAAGCTACAGAGCATACCATTATCCCTTTTGGTAAAGGTATTTGCGGTCAAGTAGCTGTAACGAATAAGAATTTTATTGTCCAAGATGTATCCGAGCAAAATAATTATATTTCATGTGGTTGGAAAGTTAAGAGTGAGATTGTAATTCCGATTTTTCTCCACGATAAAAATATTGGACAAATTGATATTGATTCTCATACTGTGAATCCATTTTCTATAAAAGATACAGATTTGTTGGAGTTTGTTTGTCGTGAAGTAGCTAAATTAGATCTCACCAAAATAGTTCTATCATGACAACTTCATTAATTGAACTCTTTATAAGAGATTTGAATAAATTAAATGATGAAATTTTAGCCTACCCTGATGAATATTCGCTCTGGGAAGTTGATGCTAAGATTAAAAACAGCGGAGGCAATTTAGCCATACATATCATTGGTAACTTAAATCATTTTATTGGAGCTCATCTAGGTAGTACAAATTACATAAGACAACGTGACAAAGAATTTAATGACAAAAATGTTCCCAGAGAACTAATTATTGATCATATCAAGAATATTAAAAATATACTAAATGAAGTTCTATCTTCGCTAAATAAAGAAGTTTTAAGTAGAAATTACCCGATTGAAGTTTTCGGCAAACCAATGTCAACCGAATATTTTTTAATTCATCTTTACGGCCATTTAAACTATCATTTGGGGCAAATTAATTATCATAGACGCTTGCTTTCTTAAATGTTGATAAATTGTTCATTGTTTGTACCCCTATTTTTAGCTGTAAAAATATTGTGTTTTAGTAGCTTTGGGAAAACTTTACAACACAAAAAATGAGCACCTTAAAAAAAGCCAAATCAGCATTAATTTCAGTATTTCATAAAGATGGATTAGCACCCATCGTGAAAAAATTAAATGCGCTCGGTATAACAATATATTCAACGGGAGGAACTGAGAAATTTATTAAAGAGTTAGGTATAGATGTTGTTCCAGTAGAAGATCTAACTTCATATCCTTCAATCCTTGGTGGAAGAGTAAAAACGTTACACCCAAAAGTGTTTGGAGGCATATTATCAAGAAGAGATAACGATAATGATATTTCACAATTAGAAAAATTTGAAATTCCTGAAATGGATATAGTTATTGTTGATTTATATCCTTTCGAAAAAACAGTGGCTTCCGGAGCTTCTGAGCAAGATATTATCGAAAAAATAGATATTGGCGGTATTTCATTGATCAGAGCAGCTGCAAAAAATTTTAAAGATGTTCTCTGTATTTCCTCAATGGAACAATACAATGAGTTTTTAGAAATAATATCCTCTCAAAATGGTGAGTCTTCATTAGAACAACGAAAAACATTTGCTGTAAAATCATTTAATATTTCGTCTCATTATGATACTTCAATTTTTAACTATTTTAATT
>CAZJCZ010000281.1:0-2767 GCA_964544575.1 uncultured Flavobacteriaceae bacterium
ATTTCCGGATCAGGACCTTCCATATATGCTTTAAGCAAAGGAAAAATTATGGCCGAAAAAGTTGCTGAGGCAATGAAAGTTGTTTATCAAAAATCGAAAATAGATTTTAACATTTATACGTCAGCTATCAATAATGAGGGTATAACAATTTTAGACAGTAATTAAACATGAAGTATTATAGTTTACATAAAAAAGCAGCTATAGTAAGTTTCAAGGAGGCGGTCATTAAAGGATTGGCGGAAGATAAAGGCTTATATTTTCCTGAAACAATATCCCCCTTAGATAGGAATTTTATCAACAACATTTCTAGTTATTCAGATCATGAAATTGGGTACGAAGTGATGAGGCAATTTATTGGTAATGAAATTCCTAAAAGTAAATTAAAACAAATCATAAAGGACACCCTCAGTTTTGATTTTCCATTAATAGACATTGAGAATAATATCAAAACATTAGAACTCTTTCATGGGCCTACAATGGCTTTTAAAGACGTCGGAGCACGTTTTATGGCGCGATGCCTAGGATATCTTAATGCTCATAGTGAAATAGAAGTGACTGTTTTAGTAGCTACTTCTGGTGATACGGGTGGTGCAGTTGCCAGTGGTTTTTTAGGTGTTAAGAACGTAAAAGTTGTTATTCTATATCCTAGCAAAAAAGTTAGTGAAGTACAAGAAAAACAATTAACTACATTAGGCAAAAACATTTCTGCTTTGGAAGTAGAAGGAACTTTTGATGATTGCCAGGCCATGGTAAAAAATGCTTTTTTAGATGATTCTATAACCTCTAAAAAACAATTAACATCTGCAAATTCAATTAATGTAGCCAGATGGTTACCTCAAATGATCTATTTTTTTCTTGCCTATAAACAACTAAAAGACAAAAATAAAGAGCTCGTTTTTTCTGTTCCTAGTGGTAATTTCGGGAATATCTGTGCCGGTTTGCTTGCCAAAAAATTGGGTCTACCTATTCACCATTTTATTGCGGCTACCAACATAAATGATGTGGTTCCGAAATATCTACAAACAAAGTTATATCAGGCTAAACCATCAACTCAAACCATTTCAAATGCAATGGATGTAGGGGATCCGAGCAATTTTATTCGTATTCAAGAAATGTACAATAATGAATTTGAGACGCTCAAAAAAGATCTTCACTCCTATTCTTTTACTGACGATGAAACCCGTGAAGCGATGTTACACCTGTTTGAAAACTGCAATTATATAGCTGATCCACATGGGGCTGTAGGATATTTGGGGGTTAAAAAATATCAACTAACACACCCAAACGCACAATTTGTATTTGTAGAAACTGCCCATCCTGTAAAATTTTTAGATGTTGTTGAGCCCATTATCAATAAACAAATAGAATATCCTCCACAGATAAAAGAGGTGATCAATAAAACAAAAGAGGCTACTATTATCAGTGAATACTCCGAATTAAAATCTTTTTTACTCAGTAATTAATCTGTAAATTTGTTTGATTTTAATTCAACGATCAAATGAAAAATACTGCTTTAACCCACATACATGAAGCACTTGGTGCTAAACTAGTTCCTTTCGCAGGCTATAATATGCCGGTACAATATGAAGGTATTAATATAGAACATGAAACTGTGAGAAATGGTGTAGGTGTTTTTGATGTATCACACATGGGTGAATTTTTAATTTCTGGCCCAAATGCCTTGGCATTAATTCAAAAAGTAGGTTCAAATGACGCTGCTAAATTATTTGACGGTAAGGCTCAATATAGTTGTTTGCCTAATAATGACGGAGGAATTGTTGATGATCTCATTATTTATAGATTGAACGAAGAAAAATATGTGTTGGTTGTTAATGCAGCAAATATCCAGAAAGATTGGGATTGGATCTCATCACACAATGATGTTGGTGCCGAAATGAAAAATTTATCGGATGATTTTTCATTATTGGCAATTCAAGGTCCAAAAGCAGCTGAAGCTATGCAGTCATTAACCTCAGTTGATCTTGAGAATATGAAATATTACACTTTTGAAGTGGCAGATTTTGCAGGTATTGAACATGTTATCATCTCTGCAACGGGTTATACCGGTTCTGGTGGGTTTGAGATCTATTGTAAAAATACTGAAGTTGAACAAGTTTGGAATAAGGTAATGGAAGCCGGTGCTGATTATGGTATCAAACCAATAGGCTTAGCTGCGAGAGACACTTTGAGATTAGAAATGGGATTTTGCCTCTATGGGAATGATATTAATGATACCACCTCTCCTATAGAAGCAGGATTAGGATGGATTACAAAGTTTACTAAGGAATTTACAAATTCTGAATACTTAAAAAGCCAAAAAGAACGTGGGACTGATCGTAAATTAGTGGCATTTGAATTAGATCAAAGAGGTATCCCTCGACATGATTATGATATTGTAGACGGCAATGGAAAAAAAATAGGAATTGTTACTTCTGGCACCATGAGTCCCTCATTAAAAAAGGGAATAGGTTTGGGTTATGTGCCTAGCATTTTTACAGATATAGGAAGCAAGATCTATATTCAAATTAGAAAAAATAGAATTCCGGCAACGGTAATAAAACTTCCTTTTTATAAAGGTTAAAAAATGTATCATGAAAAAACTCAGCGAATCGGAAATTAAAAAACAATTAGAGAAATTACCTAATTGGGAATATATAGATAATGCGATAGAAACGTCATTAGAATTTGCAACATTTAAAGATTGCTTCTCTATAATGACACGTATAGCTTTTGAGGTAGAGGCACAAAATCATCATCCTGAATGGTT
>CAZJCZ010000282.1:0-2754 GCA_964544575.1 uncultured Flavobacteriaceae bacterium
GCGCTCTCAGCAATGCGCTTCATGATCTTAGGTACATACATGGTGTTGTAACGTAATCTAGTTATGTGATTCGGGTTATCTTGATCTCCGTTCCAGCAATGCTCAGCCCTATCACCATATTCAACTTCACCATCATAATAAGGATCTGTCGTGCTTTCTAAAAAAGCTTCCATTGAGTATACTGCATTGTTCAAATAATAATTATCCATATCTCCACAATAGATATGAATTTTACCTTTTAGTTTTTCACCTAATTTATCCCAGTCGCGTTCTAGAATATATTTAAGATCATAATTCTCTTTCCAATAATTAGCAACTTCATGATTAATATCACCGGTATATTTGTCCCAAATACGTGCTGGATATCCATCTTTACCTTGAGGAGAATAGGTAGCTTCCCAAATATCCCATTGTTGCCCTGATCTGGATTTATCACCTAATACCAATTCCAGATGATTCTCTTGCTTCAATGTTGATGAAATATTCCCTAGATAATCCCGACGTGAAGGTACTTCCACTTTTTTATGTTCGCTTTGATAATAGTATGCATTTTTGTCTTCGTAAATATTGGTTAAACAATAGTTGCTAAAATCAATTGGGTCTGGGCATGCTGCAAAGCAACCATTGTATTCATCGGGATATTTCACTTGTACTGCTAAGGCTTCCCATCCACCAGTTGACCCACCATAAAGAAAACGTGACCAGCCTTCTCCTTGTCCTCGAAACTGCTTTTCTATAGCAGGAATTAATTCGTAGGTGATGGCATCCCCATAGGGTCCTTGACTAGCAGAATTAACAGCGTAGGAATCGTCATAATACGGGGTTGGATGTTGAATTTCAATTATTAAAAATCTAGGAAAATCAGGTTCATTCCATCGTTTATAAAAGTCATATGCTTCTTGTTGTTCAATAATATTATACCCATCAATCTTAAATCTTTCAGAATATTCTGATTTAAGATCATGATCTGGAGGAGTTGTTCTAAAACCACCGAAATTTGAAGGAAAATGGCCATGAAAAATCATCAAAGGATACTTAGCTTCGGGATGTTCTTTAAAACCTTTAGGCAATAAAACGTGAGCTCCCAAATACATATCCCTTCCCCAGAAAGCAGACAACTTTTCAGATCTTATTTTAATATGTTTTATCCACTCTGTATCTGCTGGTTCTTTTATTTCAGGTATGACCTGGTCTAAGACAATATTTATATTTTTAACGCCATTTTCCTTAACCGTTATTTTTATAGGTTTACTATATAAATTTCCGGGAGATTTATTCCATTTTTGTCCCTCACCCTGATCCATGGGTAGTTTTACCGTTTGCCCTGTCGAAAGATTAAAAGTGTCATAAACATGCAATAAAGCCTGCACATAATAATCCCCAGGTTTTATATCTTTCAAACTTTCAATAGGAAATCCTAAAATAGCTTCATCAAAGGTTAATATTTCGCCCGGCGCTAATTCCGTAACATTCATTCCATATACTAATTGATGTTGCAAACCAACTCCAATTTGAAAGCGAGGTTCTTCCTTATTATTATTAGACAACATTAGCAATAATCTTCCGTTCAAATTATTACGGCTTACCGTATCTGAAATAGAAACATTTATAGAAATCTTAGAATTCTGATCAGTATTTGACTGGCATCCTAATAAAATAAAAATAGCTGAAATTGAAAATAGATAGAGTTTTTTCATTGATCTAATATTTGAATGACAAGATAATAATTTTTAATTCCTTTTCAGGCGAATTCAATAAAGACAACAATGAATCTATTTTTTAGTCAGCATCCTTTTGATCTCATTCAACTTCATCAAAGCTTCGATAGGAGTGAGTGTATCAATATTTGTTGATAATATTTCTTCTTTAATATCTTCTAGCAAAGGGTCATCCAGTTTAAAAAAACTTAACTGCACATCTTCTTCGGTAGCTTGTTTTAATTTATCTTTTATTTCTTCAGAACTATGACTTTCTTCAAGTTTTTTCAACATTTTATTGGCCCTATGAATTACTGAACCGGGCATTCCTGCCATTTTTGCCACGTGAATTCCGAAACTATGCTCACTGCCACCGGGAATTAATTTTCTCAAGAAAATAATAGTGTCTTTGAGTTGTTTGATAGATATTGTAAAATTTTTAATTCGATCATAAGTTTCACTCATATCATTCAACTCGTGATAATGAGTTGCAAATAAAGTTTTGGCTTTTGAAGGATGTTCATGCAAGTATTCAGCAATAGCCCAAGCAATGGAAATTCCGTCATAAGTACTTGTGCCTCGTCCAATTTCATCTAATAACACTAAACTGCGCTCTGAAATATTATTTAAAATACTCGCTGTTTCGTTCATCTCTACCATAAAAGTAGATTCGCCCATAGAGATGTTATCGCTGGCACCCACCCGGGTAAAAATCTTATCAACTATACCTATTCTGGCATTTTGTGCAGGTATATAGCTACCCATTTGAGCCAATAAAACAATAAGAGCTGTTTGCCTTAACAGTGCAGATTTACCACTCATGTTAGGGCCTGTGATCATAATAATTTGCTGTTGATTTCTATTCAACACCACGTCATTAGCTATGTATTCTTCACCAATAGGCAACTGTTTTTCAATTACAGGATGTCGCCCGTTTTTAATTTCTAAATCGGTGCTTTCATCAAGTTGTGGACGAACATAGTTATTGTCTTTAGCCGTTCTTGCGAATGAACATAGGCAATCTAGTTTAGCTATCTGCTGAGCATTTTGTTGAACT
>CAZJCZ010000283.1:0-2721 GCA_964544575.1 uncultured Flavobacteriaceae bacterium
ATTTTTGGTACAGGTTATTTAGCTGCTTATTTCTTTAGAAAAAATTGGATTTAACAAATAAAAATTAAAAATATATGGGACCTTTAATTCCTAACGGTGTAATTCCTTACGAATGGAATAGTATAATTGCCATTTTAATTGGTATTGCTTTTGGATTTATTCTGGAAGCTTCTGGATTTTCATCTTCAAGAAAACTTGCCGGAGTATTCTACGGCTATGATTTTGCTGTATTAAAAGTGTTTTTTACTGCTGCTCTTGTATCAATGATTGGAATCTTATACATGGATTACCTTGGTTATGTTGATATGAGTCAATTGTATGTTCATCCAACTTATTTATGGGGAGCAATTATTGGTGGTGTCATCATGGGAGTTGGTTTTGTAGCAGGTGGGTTTTGCCCCGGCACCAGTTTATGTGCAGTGGCCATTGGTAAAATTGATGCAGTTGTATATGTTATTGGTATAATGATCGGCATTTTTATTTTTTCAGAATTATATCCACTTTTTCAACCTATTTATGATGGCTTCTTTTATGGGAATATAACTTTAATGGATTCCTTTGGAATCGATCGATATTGGTTCGTATTTATATTTACTATTGTAGCCATTATAGCTTTTGTGATCTCAGATATGATTCGCAAAAGAAATAGAAAAATATTTTATTAATTAAAATTCTTTTAAAATGGTTAAGAAAAAACTAGCGAAATTTTTAGCTTTTAGATATATGATCCTTGCTACTATATTTATTGTACTTGCTGGGGGCTTAGTTTTATTACCCAAATATGAAAAACATGAAGGAATAGATCCTGCAGAACTGCTAAGCCATTCAATTAGTCCGGAAAGATATATGTCAACAGACCAATTAGCTGATATTTTGATAAATCAAGATCCTTCCTATTTATTAATTGATGTTAGAGATGAAGAAAAACTGACCAAATACAGCATTCCTAATTCCGTAAATATTCCATTAAAAAAATTATTGGATGAAGATTCAGAAAGTTATTTAAATCAAGACGAGTATGACGTAATTCTTTATTCAAATGATAATTTATATGCCGATGAAGCCTGGATAATTTGTACTCGTTTAGGATATAAAAATTTACGTGTTTTAGAAGGTGGTGTAAACAAATGGTTTAATACAATTATTAATCCGCCAAAACCAACCGAGAATATGGCTTCAGATCAATTTGAATTGTATTCAACTAGAAAAGCTGCAAGTATGTTCTTTGGTGTAGCCTATCCTGAACAGGTCAAAAAACAACCAGTCGTTAAAAAATATATACCTAAAAAAGTAGTACCCGTTAAAAAGAAAAAGAAAATGCCCGTTGAAGGTGGATGTTAATTTTTCAATGAATATAAATTATCTATTATGAAAGAATTAGAAAAAACCAAAAGAATATCAATAGCAACGGTGCTTTTTATATTGGTTGTACTTATTGCGGTTTTAACATACAAAAGACCAAAACATATTTATAGTATAAATGCACAAAACACGCTAGAAAAAATTGTTAGTGCAGATTATTTTGTTTCTCTAAATGACATTAACAATACCGAACATTTTCTAATTGATATTCGAAACCAATTCGAATTTGAAAAAGGGCATTTAGAAAATGCCGTTAATATTTATGCCCCGGAAATTTTAAATAAGCAAAGTTCAGAAATATTTGATCAATTAAATGAAGATGGAAAAACTGTGATATTATACGGCACCAATCTTAACGAAGTCGTTGCCCCTTATTTACTTCTATATCAATTAGGTTATAATAATTTAAAAATAATGACTGTTGAGATTAGTTATTCTCAAAATAAACTGGTCACAAAAAATGTTGAGATAGAAAAATCTGTAACTGATGTAAATGCTTTTATAAGTGAGTCCATTAAAAAAGCCGCAGTTAAACCTAAACCTATCATTAAAAAAATACCATTGAAAAAAGTTTTACCGATTAAGAAAAAGAAAAAAAGAGCTCCAGAAGGTGGATGCTAAGAAAATATAATCAATTTTTTCTAATATGATATTTATATTATCTGTAACTTTATTAAACAAAAATGGAAAAGCATAAAAGATTAATAATAAGGAATTTAAAAAATTATTTTTCCAATATTTTTGAAAAAAAATTACTTGATGAAATCGTTGATGTTGGTATTTACAAAACCTACCCAAAAGGTGAAATGCTCATAGACATTGGTGATGAATTGACCCATATTCCTTTGATCACAAAAGGTATTATAAAAGTGAGTAGAGAAGATCCAAAAGGAGAGGAAATATTACTTTACTTTTTAGAAAAAGGTGATACCTGTGCCATTTCATTTGTAAATTGTATCAATCTTAGTAAAAGTATGTTTCGAGGCGTCATAGAGAGTGATACAGAATGCGTTCTGATTCCGGTAAACAAAATTGAAGAATGGATGGTAAACTATAGATCTTGGCGGGAATTTATCATTGATAGTTATCATAACCGGCTTGTGGAGATGGTTGAAGCCATTAAAAGTTTAGCATTTTTAAAACTTGACGATCGTCTGTATAACTATCTTGCCGACCATGTTAAACTAATGCATAATAAAAAATTAGCAATTACACATCAGGAAATTGCCGAAGATCTGCATACTTCAAGGGTTGTTATTTCGAGATTACTAAAAATTCTTGAACGAAAAGGAAAAATTAAATTAGGTCGAAAAAATATTCTTGTAACTAGTTAAAAATCGAATTTTTCAAATTTAAATT
>CAZJCZ010000284.1:0-2693 GCA_964544575.1 uncultured Flavobacteriaceae bacterium
AAGAAAAAGTAGTAAAGGCGCCAAAAGAGGCTTTATTTTCTAAGAAAAATAGGAAATTAATTACAGATCCGATAACAGATGACAATCCAATTACAATTCAAGTATTAGGTATTTGTTCGGCTTTAGCTATTACAGCACAATTACAGGCCTCCATTGTAATGGCCATATCCGTAATTTTTGTATTAGGAATAGGTAATGTGGTTATTTCTTTAATGAGGAATATTATACCACCAAAAATTAGAATTATTGTACAGTTGGTTGTTGTTGCCACCTTGGTAATTATTGTTGATCTGGTATTAAAAACCTTTGCTTATGAACTGAGTAAAACCTTATCTGTTTTTGTTGGATTGATTATTACCAATTGTATTATTATGGGTCGTTTTGAGGCATTTGCTTTAGCAAATACTCCTTGGAAATCTTTCCTTGACGGGATAGGGAATGCGGCAGGTTATGGAATTATTTTAATTATCGTAGGATTTTTTAGAGAGCTATTAGGGTCAGGAACTCTTTTGGGACTTCAAGTATTGGGAGATCCGATAGAAAAAACCGGTTTGTATGCTTTTGGGTATGAAAATAACGGATTTATGTTATTATCGCCAATGGCATTAATTGTTGTAGGCCTTATTATTTGGGTACAACGCAGTAGAAACCCAGCATTAATAGAAGAAAATTAGACGCAGAGCGTCATCCTGAACTTGTTTCAGGATATCATTACAATATAAAAGAATATGGAACATATAGAATTATTTTTTAAAGCGATCTTTATTGATAACATGGTATTTGCCACCTTTTTAGGCATGTGTTCGTACTTAGCCGTTTCTAAAAAAGTAGCCACAGCTGTAGGTTTAGGTGCTGCGGTTATTTTTGTGTTAGCTGTTACTGTACCATTAAACTGGTTATTAGACCAATATTTATTAAAAGAAGGAGCGCTGGTTTGGTTAGGCCCAGAATATGCAGCCTATGATCTGAGCTTCTTATCATTTATTATGTTTATTGCTACTATTGCAACAATGGTTCAACTAGTTGAAATAGTTGTAGAAAAATTTTCTCCTGCACTCTATAATTCATTAGGGATCTTTTTACCATTAATAGCTGTTAACTGTGCCATCTTAGGAGGGTCATTATTTATGCAATCTCGTGAAATTCCGAATTTAGGATTGGCTTTAAATTATGGTATTAGTTCAGGTATTGGTTGGTTCTTAGCTATTTTGGCAATTGCAGCAATTAGAGAAAAAATAAGATATTCCTCAGTGCCTCCAGCTTTAAGAGGCTTGGGAATTACTTTTATTTTAACGGGATTAATGGCGATAGGGTTTATGAGTTTTGGCGGAATGTTGACAGGTGAAGATGAAGGCAATAAAAAAGAAATAGTAAAACAAGCAATTCAACTTGATGATGATGAAGTTGACGAAGATGATGAAAATAAAGTAGTAAACGAAAACACAACAGCCTTAAATCGATAACATGATATTAGCGGTAAGCACAACGTCAACAATCATAGCCACAGTAATAGCCTTTTTAATTATTACACTTTTGTTGGTTGGACTTTTATTAGTTGTAAAACAAAAATTATCTCCGTCTGGCCCGGTTAAGATCACTATTAATGGTGAAAAAATTATAGAAGTGCCTTCTGGTGAGACCTTATTAACAACTTTGGGAGCTCAAAAAATATTTTTACCCTCAGCTTGTGGAGGTGGTGGTACATGCATACAATGTGAATGCCATGTAAATGCTGGTGGTGGGGAAGCCTTGCCCACAGAAACCCCTCACTTTACCCGTAAGGAATTAAAATCTGGAGCTCGTTTAGCATGCCAGGTTAAGGTAAAACAAGATATGGATATTTCCATTCCAGAAGAGGTATTTGGCATTAAAAAATGGGAAGCTACGGTAGTAGGTAATTATAATGTAGCCTCTTTTATTAAGGAGTTTGTAGTAGAGATCCCTGAAGATATGGGGTATAAAGCAGGTGGGTATATTCAAATTGAAATTCCTGAATGCGAAGTTAAATTTAAGGGTATTGATATTACCGCACATCCAGAAGAACATGAAACACCAGATAAATTTCAAGAAGAATGGGATAAATTTGGACTTTGGCCAATGGTAATGAAAAATAATGAAGTTGTTGAACGTGCATATTCTATGGCATCTTATCCGGCTGAGGGACGCAAGATAATGCTGAATGTACGTATTGCAACACCTCCCTTTGATAGAGCAAAAGGAGCATGGATGGATGTAAATCCAGGAATAGCTTCTTCTTATATCTTTTCAAGAAAAGTCGGGGATAAAGTGACAATTTCAGGCCCTTATGGTGAATTCTTTATCAATGAATCTGATGCTGAAATGTTATATGTAGGTGGTGGTGCAGGTATGGCACCGATGCGTTCGCACCTTTATCATTTATTCAAAACCTTAAAAACAGGACGTAAAGTTTCTTATTGGTATGGTGGCCGTTCTAAACGTGAGTTATTTTATTTGGATCATTTCTATCAATTAGAAAAAGAATTTCCGAATTTCAAATTCTATTTGGTTCTCTCTGAACCGTTACCGGAAGATAATTGGGTTGATAAAAAAGATGTGAATGACCCTAAAGGAGATGGATTTAAAGGGTTTGTACATCAAGCGGTTATAGATGAGTATTTATCTAAACATGAATCACCTGAAGATATTGAATTGTATTTCTGTGGACCCCCTCT
>CAZJCZ010000285.1:0-2677 GCA_964544575.1 uncultured Flavobacteriaceae bacterium
TTCCAATCAGGTAAAGATATCCCTTTTAAAGTAGCCCAAACGGTAAATATTTTCCATAAATTTTCTTGAGTAAAATGTTCTTTGGTGCCTGCTATTTCATTATATAAACGTTTCCACCTAACGCAATCATAAACGGTTTCTGCAATAAATTTTCTGTCACGTGAACCCCAACGGGAATCTCTTTTTAAGGTTTTTTCTACAACTTTATCTGCATATAAACCATCATTATAAATATAATTTAAGGAATCAATAACTGCAAGGACTAAATTTCTGTGTAAGCGCATGTAAAATTATTAAGGCTGCAAAGGTAACTAATAATCCTGTGAGATTTTAGAACTTTTCAAAAACACCTAAGCCAAATAAAGCAAAATCATATTTTGCCGGATCTTCAGCATCAAGTTCCCGCAGATTTGTATCTAATTCGAACAAAGCTTTGGCATCATTTTGTTTTCTTGTTAGTAAGCCTAATTTACGAGCTGTATTTCCTGAATGTACGTCTAAAGGGCAAGATAGGGTTGAAGGGGACAATGCCTCCCAAATACCAAAATCAACTCCGGTATTATCCTTACGCACCATCCACCTTAAAAACATGTTAATACGTTTTGCGGCGGAACCTTTTGCAGGATCAGAAACATGTTTTTTTGTTCTTAAAGGATGCTTAATTTCAAAAAATATCTGTTTAAAATGGTGTATAGAATTTTGTAATGAATCGGTTTCAGCATATTTTGAAAATACGGTTTCTAACCCATTATGATTCTTATAGATATGTTGTAATGCTGTAATAAAATAAGCCAAGTCAATATTGTTAAATGTACGATGTACAAAAACTTCTAATTTTTCTAAATGATGTTCTTTATGATTGATCACAAAATCATATGGAGAATTACCTAATAATTCCATCATACTCTTAGCATTTTTGATGATCATTTTACGGTTGCCCCATGCAATCGTTGCAGTCAAAAATGCAGCAATTTCAATATCTTCTTTCAAAATGAACTGATGTGGGATCTGGATAGGATCAGATTCAATAAATTTTGGATTATTATATTGTATAACCTTGGCATCCAAAAATTCTTTGAGTTCTGTGTTGGTCATTTAGATGATATAAATGCCAAAAATAGTATTTTTCAGAGCAGCATGTTTAACACTGCTCTGAAAATAATTAAAAATTTATTTAAAGTACAGAACTATTTATTTCAATATCTGAATGTTGCCAGGCCTTATCAAATTCTTGCTTAATGGCATTGGCTTTATCCATCTTACCTTGTGCGGTATAACTTAGATATAAACCCATTAATGACCATCCGTTTTGCCGAATAATATCCAGGTCTTCTTTGTATATTTTTTCAGCTTCTTTATATTTTTCAGCTTTTAGTAAGACAGCACCTAAATTATGTCTTGTAGAGATATGCCAAGCGGCAGGCTCTGTATAAACTAAATTATCCTCTAAAGACACAGCCTTTTCAAGATGATTAATAGCACCTGATAAATCTCCTCTAAAAGCAGCAAGTTCACCAGCTACAACTTCGAAAGCTATCTTTGCTATCCCGTAAGAGGGATTATTAGCCGTTGCTACTAAATTTTCAAGATCTGGATCATTTTTGAGTGCTGAAATGGCATCTAATTCTTCTTGTGCATCAACAGGATTTCCTTTTCTAATGAAAGCTATACCCCTAGCATAGTGCCAAATGAGATTTAGGTGTTTGATATCGGCATTTGGCTTTGGTACTGTCAATATTTCATTCCATTTTCCAAATCTTGTATAGGCCAATAACGGTGTTGCTGCAAAATCTTGTAAAAATGGAAGGTCAATCAATTCACCAGTAGGTACTTTTTCAGCAGTTTTTTTTGCTGCATCAATAGCAATATCACTACTGCCTAATAAACTCGATGCTGACCATAAAAAGTGAATATTGTGAGGGTAGTAGGCAAGAGGATATAATCCTTGTGCAAAGCATTGTGAAATATAATCCTCATCGGCTAAAATTGCTATTTGGTTAACCTCTACAGCTTCTTTATACCTCCCAACTCGTATATATATGTGAGAAGGCATATGTACAATATGACCTGCTCCAGGCATTAAAGAGGCCAATTTATCGGCACTTGGAACTCCAAGATCTGGGTATGGTAATTCTACCATATGGATATAATAATGATGAGCCCCAGGATTCTCAGGTTCTATTTTCATTGCTTTTTCTAATGCTGCTTTAGCTTCTTTAATATTTGGAGACGGATTACCATCAAGATCCCAATAATTCCAGGGTACGGTATTCATTACTGATGCTGCATATAAAATCTGAATATTGGCATCCTCGGGGTATTTTTTCACCACTTTGGTCATTGCCTTCATATAAGACATATTCAATTCAGCAACGTCTTTGGTCAGATCTTCACTGTATCTTGCAGAAAGAGCTTCTATCAATGCCTGTTCTTTTGGTGTTGACGATGATTTTAGTCTTTTTGCATTAGCCATGGCTTCATTGTATTTTTTCTTGCGTTCATCATCTGGTTGCGGATCATTAATATTTGGACCTAAGGCAAACGCTTGTCCCCAATAGGACATGGCCGAATTAGGATCTAATCTTGAGGCTTCCATAAAAGATCTATGTCCTTCTGCATGATTAAAGGCATAACTAAGTTTCAAACCTTGATTAAAAAATGCCTGAGCTCTTTCATT
>CAZJCZ010000286.1:0-2663 GCA_964544575.1 uncultured Flavobacteriaceae bacterium
CATTATTGAAATCAGCAACAGTAATTCCCATACTATACCATGGCCCACCAACTCCTGCTTTATTAGTAACATCCTCAAAGGTACCATCCTGTAAATTTCGGTAAAGGTGGTTCCCAGGCAATTTTGCGGGTTTTTTGTTTTTGCTGAAACCTTCAACCCATGTACCGCTACAAGTATAAATGTCGATGAAACCATCCTGATCGAAATCAAGGAATGCTGCACCACCGCCTACTGACTCAACAATATTTTCCATATGGTCAGCCCCAATCGAATGAACAAAATCTAATCCGATCTCCTGTCCTATCTCCTGGAAGAATTCATCATTTGTCTCTGGAACTGAAAGAATAGATTGAATTTTGGAATTCGAGGAAGCCTTGTTATTCTTATTGCATCCGTAAATCATCAACAATGAGAAAAAAATAAAAATGATATATTTATTTCTTTTTAAGTTGATACTGTAATTCTTAGTTATATACATAATGCGAGTTGTCATTTTTGAATCTCTTATACCTTATATAGCAACAGCGAATATATATTCACTTTTTAAAACGGAATATGATTTTTGTCATCTTGGTTTTCAATAATGTACTCGTTCTAATTTTACTTGAAAATCACATTAAGTATCTATTTCTATGATCCTTAATTGATTAAAAACACCATGAAATTACGGGATATTAGGTTATTGGAGTTGACAACTTAATTTTTATTGCCAGTTTTAACTTTTCATTAATTTATATTCATTTTTAGATAATATCATTAACTTTTTATTAATCTTTAATTCTCAAAAATGAAAATTTTCTACCGCCATAAGAAATACAAAAATTGAATATATTTGCTTTGATTCAAGGGTTACATTGAGATATTCTAATCAAAAGATAATGTCTTTTAAAATTCTAAAAACATATTTTCTTTGAGTATCTTTGATCGAATTCTACATTAATAGATCAGAATTTTGAAAAAGAGAACTATCTACATTTTTATTTTTATAATATCAGTCATTGGCTTAGTCATAATTCAATATCGATATTTGAGAATTGGATTAAACTTAGCGAATGTGCGCTTTACTCAAAATATTGGGAGATCTGTTATTGCAATCCAATCTGATTTAAGTGAAGGTAATAAGCTAACTTTTTTACTGGGCAAAGCAATTACTAATGATGATACTTATTTTAATACAGACTTAGACAGTGTAAGAGATGCCTCAAGTTATTTTCTAAGGGATTTTTTAGAATTTAAACTCTTAGAAAACGGAATAAAAACGGATTTTTCTTATAAACTTTTTGTAGAGAATTCCCCGCTTCATATTTATTCATCAAACTTTAATGATAAAGAAATTAAATTGAAAAGATATCCTATTCCACTTAAGGGATACTTACCCAGTTTAGTGCAAGAAAATGTAGTATTGGAATTGCAGTTTAATAAAATCAATGAATATTTTTTATTTCAACTCAATAGCCTTACCATTCCTAGTCTTGTTTTTCTGCTGGCGATAATCTTAGTGGTTATTTGGGTTTTAAGATCCTTTTATTGGCAGCGGGGTATTATTACCATGACGAATGAATTTATCAATAATCTTACACATGAACTTAAAACGCCTGTTTTTTCAATTGGATTAGCTACAAAAATGCTGCAACAAAATGAAAATGACGAAAGTAAGCCATATCTTGAAATTATTAAAAATCAAAATGATAGACTCAAAGAACATATTGAAAAAGTCTTGGAGTTAGCAAACTTGGAAAAGAATAATAAATCTTTAAACCTTAGAAGGGTAGATTTTTTTCCACATCTTGAGCGATTATGTAATGAATTTAGTGCTATTTCGAAAATGGAAGGGTTTGATTTTAATTATGAAATAAAGGAAAAGAAATTTATGCTGAAATGTGAACCTATGCATTTGGGTAATGCCATTAATAACTTGTTAGACAATGCCAAAAAATTTGGGTCTGAAAAGCCAACTATTTCGCTAGTATCTGAAATAATTAATAAAAAATTACAAATAACTGTAAAGGATGATGGAATAGGAATAGATAAGAAAGATCAAAAGAAGATTTTTAAAAAACATTATAGAATTTCAAATGATAATTTATACAATGTTAAGGGGTACGGATTAGGTTTACACTATGTGGAAAAGATTGTTAACTTGCATAAAGGAAGAATTCTATTAAAAAGTAAAATAAATGAAGGAACTGAAATAACTATCAGATTACCAATAATTAGTTAAAATATGAATAAAAACAGATTGCTTTTAGTTGAAGATGATGATTCTTTAGGATATGTTCTTTCTGAATACCTAAAAATGAAGAATTTTTCAATTTCATGGGTTAAAAATGGCAAAGATGCTCTATCGATACTTTCACAACAACCTTTTGATTTGTGTATTTTAGATGTTATGATGCCAGATATGGATGGCTTTAAATTGGCTGAAAATATTAAACAAAATAATATAACGATTCCCTTCCTTTTCTTAACAGCGAGATCTTTAAAAATTGATCTGCTAAAAGGATATTCCTTAGGAGCAGTGGACTATATTAGAAAACCAATAGATGAGGAAGAATTAGTGGTTAGATTAAATAGTTTATTAAGTATTTTAAAAGAATCTAATAATAAGGAAGAAGAGACCTATAAAATTGGAATGTACAGCTATTCTCCTGCAAATTACGAAT
>CAZJCZ010000287.1:0-2633 GCA_964544575.1 uncultured Flavobacteriaceae bacterium
AGCAGCTATCATATCAGCAACAGATTTAAATGAATTAATTTTAGGTGATAAATCGTATTTATATGTTGATGTTGGTGGAGGCAGCACCGAATTTACATTTTTTAGTAAGGGGAAAATCATTGCATCCAGATCTTTTAAATTAGGAACAGTTAGAATTCCTAGCAAAAAGGCAAAAAAAATTATTAGAGAGAAAATGAAAACCTGGATCAAAGAAATTAGTAATAATCTTTCGGGAATATCATTAATAGGTTCTGGTGGTAATATTAATAAAATATTTAAAATGTCAGGTATGCTTTTGGGCAAGCCTCTTTCATATACGTACTTGAGAGCGAATCATGAATTTCTGAAAAAAATGAGTTATGAAGAAAGAATATTCGAGTTAGGATTAAATCCAGACAGAGCTGATGTAATTTTACCTGCTAGCAAAATATATCTAAATGCAATGAAATGGAGTGGAGCGGATAAAATTTACGTTCCTAAAATCGGACTCGCTGATGGAATAATCAAAGGGCTTCATCAAGGTACTTTAAATTAAGTATTTCCATAAAATTCGTAAACCAACAAACGCAATCAGCAAAGCTGTAAGCCTCTTAATTACAAAAGGAGATATTTTTGACGCGCTTAACCTTGAGCCTATTTGTCCCCCAAAAAAAACCGTTAGCATCAATATAAAAGCAATATTCGGTTCAAAATAAAAATCCGAATTTTGAAATTGACCTAATAAACCTGCAATTGAATTTACCAAAATAAAAAAACTGGCCGTTGCAGCAATCCGTTTAGGTGTATCCCATTTCATTAAGTGTAATAATGGCGCCAGAAAAACGCCACCACCAATTCCAACCATTCCTGAGACAAATCCTATAATACTGCCAAAAAAACCATCTTTGACAACAGAAGGAGTTTCTTGTATTGAAGATTCAGCGAGATACTTAGAAATCCACATCAAGACTGCCGCAACGATCAATGTAAATCCCAGCAATATAAAAAAGAACGTTTGACTAATTTTTAAATATCCCCCAATAAATGCCATTGGAATACTTGCTAAGGCTAGTGGCAGAACTTTTTTCCAATTATAATGCCCATTCTTCGCAAAAATATATGTTCCCCCACTAACAACAACAATATTACATAAAAGAGCTATCGCTCTAAATTGAATAAAACTTAACCCTGTCAAGGCTAATACAGCCAAATAGCTCGATCCTCCACCAAAGCCAACCGAAGAATATAAAATGGCAACCATAAAAAATAAAAGGATAACTCCCCAATGGTCAATTATTACTTTTAAAAGCTCAGAAAATTCTATCATTTATAAAATCAAAAATACAAATTATATATAGACACAACTTTAGAAATTATTATAATCAAATTGCTAATTCTTTCATGAAATTAAATATTCTAAATTATTAAAATAAAATACGATACTTATTTTTTGTTTCCTTATTATTTTTGGAAATTAGCACTACACAAAAATCCAAAATTTTAATTAACTAATCTTTTAATCTTATGATGAAAATAAAGTTATTGATACTTTTTTGCTTCGCGCTTGCAATACAGTATTCATTCTCACAAGGTTCCCCAGATTATGAGGGTGGGCTAAAAGTGAAGCTCAATGATGATGGTTCTAAATATTTCAGAGTTATTTCATGGGCACAGGTCCAAGGAACATATAATAACGATGTCCCCGATAATACCAATAACCTCAGTTTCAACCTTAGACGGGCTAGAGTTTTAATGTTTGCTCAAATCAATTCGAAATTTTTGATATTGACTCATTTTGGACTTAATAATTTAAACAGTAATACTTTGAGCCCTGTTGGTAAAGGCGAAGGCTCTCAATTATTTTTTCATGATGTTTGGGCTCAATATAGTTTAGGTAAGGATCACGTTGTTGGAGGCGGATTACATTATTTTAATGGCATATCAAGACTAAATAATCAAAGTACTCTCAACTTTATGACGCTCGACAATAACCGTCAATCCTGGTCTACACTGGGATTAACGGATCAGTTTGCACGTCACATTGGAATTTTTGCTAAAGGTAAATTTGGTAAACTTCAATATCGAGTTGCTATTAACGACGCTATCACAAATGGTCTAGATGCGCGAACTCCAGAACAAGGAGGTCCTGCAGTTTATGGAGGAAAAAGATTAATAGGATCTAAAGATGCCGGAAAAGCATATGCCGGATATTTCGATTACAATTTCTTAGATCAAGAATCAAATTTTTTACCATATAAAGTTGGATCTTATCTAGGAGGTAAAAATGTCTTTAATATAGGTGCTGGCTTTTTTATTCATCCAAATGGTTCAGTCACGATGGACAATAATAATAATTTACGCGGTGAGGATGTCAGTCTTTTTGCCATTGACGTTTTTTACGACGCTCCATTGGGAGATGATGGTAGCGCACTAACCGCCTACACTACCTACCAATCAAATGATTATGGTAAAGATTATTTATTTAGCGCATATGGTACCGGAAGTATGCTATATGGACATATTGGATATGTCTTTGCAAGTGATAAAACCAAAACAAGATTTCAACCGTATGCGTCTTACACAACAAACAGTTATGATGCCGTTGATGATAACAGAAACGTTCTAGGAATTGGAATGAATGCTTATATGAGCGG
>CAZJCZ010000288.1:0-2631 GCA_964544575.1 uncultured Flavobacteriaceae bacterium
TTTTACACTTTCAATGTCGAAGTACAACCTTCCTGTTCTTCTGATAAAAAAGTCTAAGGGAGTTTGCACCATTTCATATTGTAGGCAAAACCATAATTCTGCTTTAGCTAATCCAATTTTCGGATTTATTTCTGTTAACTCTTCGAATTTTTTTAGAATAACATCCGTTTGTTTACCGTAATTATGAACTAAATAATCTGCATTAATTTTGGAAAGCCCATACAATTTTAACTTTTCAAATATCTTGTTTTGATAGGTTATTACTTCTTTAAAATTTTTGAATTTTCCACCACTTAAAACTATGTTATGAGTTTCAATTTCTTTAAATTTCTTATCATATCTTTTTTCAAACTTTTTACATACCAAATCGACAATTCGTTCTGCCATTTTGCGGTATCCTGTCAATTTACCTCCCGCTATTGATATTAATTCTGACTCAGAAACGAAAATTTCATCTTTCCTTGAAAGTTCTGAAGCAGATTTTCCTTCTTCATGAATGAGAGGCCTTAGGCCAGCCCAACTTGACTGCACATCATTTAGGCTTAAATTAATAGATGGGAACATATTATTCACAGCACTTATTAAATACAAAGCATCAACTTTAGTGACCTCTACATTGTCTTTATTACCCTGGTAGTTTGTGTCTGTTGTCCCAATATATGTTGTCTTTCCACGAGGAATAGCAAACATCATTCTACCGTCTGGAATATCAAAATAAATTGCGTGTATAACAGGTAATTTTTCGTGCGGAAGAACTAAATGCACACCTTTTGTTAAATGTAACCGTTTCCCGGATTTTAATTTATTGATTTGCCTCAAGTTGTCCACCCACGGTCCTGTAGCATTTACTACGTATTTTGCTTTGATATTGAATGTGTCATCAGAAATTGTATCAACAACCTTAACTCCTCTGATTTTTTCTTTATTATAAATGAACTCAATAGCTGCGCAATAATTGAGGGCCGTTGTATCATAATTAAGAGATGTTTTTAATACTTCTAAAGTTAACCTAGCATCGTCAGTTCTATATTCAGCATAGTATCCTGCTCCTTCCAGAATATTTCTTGGCAATAATGGTTCGGTTTTCAACGCTTGTTCTTTATCCAGCATTTTACGTTTATCATCACCTTCAACACTAGCTAAAATGTCATAAATTTTCAACCCTATAGAAGTTAACCAAGAACTATAGGTGCCGTCTTTAACTAGCGGTAATATCATTTTCTCTGGGATGACTAAGTGTGGTGCTAATTTATGAACTATGGCACGTTCGGAACCGACTTCTTTAACTAGCCAAAAGTCAAATTGTTTTAAATAACGTAAACCACCATGTATTAATTTAGTTGATTTACTGCTCGTTCCAGAAGCAAAATCGTTTTTCTCAACCAATGCAACTTTCATTCCCCTGGAAGATGCATCTAAGGCTATTCCCGCACCTGTTATCCCTCCACCAATAATTAAAAGATCATACTCTTCAGATGATAAAATCTTGTTAGTAGCCTCCCTGTTAAATACTGAAAAATTATTCATTATCCCAATTCATTGTTCGTTTCACTGCTTTTTTCCATCCCCTATATAAATTTTCTACCCTTTCTTTATTCATTGTAGGAATGAAATTTTTGTCTATTCTTTTATTAATAAGGATATCTTTTTGATACCACAAACCAACAGCAATTCCGGCAAGGTAAGCTGCTCCCAAAGCTGTAGATTCAATATTTTTTGGTCTTTCAATTTCTGTATTTAAAATATCAGATTGAAATTGCATCAATACATTATTGGCACAAGCGCCACCGTCCACTTTTAAGGAAGACAATTTAGTTTGACTGTCTTGTTCCATTGCCAGTATAATATCTTTGGTCTGGTAGGCCATAGATTCTAATGTTGCCTTCACTATATGATTTTTACCGGTGTCTCTGGTTAAACCAAAAATAGCACCTCGAGCATACATATCCCAGTACGGAGCACCAAGTCCTGCAAAAGCCGGAACTACGTACACCGGATTATCATCCGTTATCTGAGAGGCAATGTGCTCACTTTCTTCGGCAGAATTAATTATTTGCAACCCATCTCTAAGCCATTGAATGGCTGCACCAGCAATAAATACACTTCCTTCTAACGCATAATAAACCTTGCCATCAATACCCCAAGCAATAGTGGTCAACAACCCATTTTTTGAGAGTTGCATTTGTTCACCGGTATTCATTAATAAAAAGCAACCCGTACCGTAGGTATTTTTGGCTTCTCCTTTCTTGAAACATGCTTGTCCAAACAGGGCAGCTTGTTGATCACCTGCAATACCGGCTATAGGAATAACCTGATCTTTATATTCAAAATCACCAAAATGATAACTAGAAGGTTTTACTACCGGCAACATAGATTTCGGAATGTCTAATTCTTTCAGAAGTTTATTGTCCCATTCTAAATTTTTGATATCAAATAGCATTGTTCTAGATGCATTTGAATAATCAGTGATATGTACTTTACCATTAGTTAAATTCCAAACCAACCAACTATCAATTGTGCCAAACAATAATTCACCCTTCTTTGCAAGTTCTCGGGCATTTTTTACATTGTCTAAAATCCATTTAATCTTAGTTCCTGAGAAATAAGAATCTATAACTAATCCTGTAGTTT
>CAZJCZ010000289.1:0-2604 GCA_964544575.1 uncultured Flavobacteriaceae bacterium
TCGAAACCAATAATCTTTTAGCCAATCTAAAAACTTTATCCTTAAAAGGCAATACCGTATTCAAAAACTCCGTTTGTTGCATTATTGGTTTTGGTTAATCGCATTATTCATTATCATAATACACCTTTACGACGAACAAGTTAATATTTTGTTACATTCATTACTAAAATCAGTAATTATTTTAATTAAATTGCGACTTAATTAAAAATGTAGAATTTAATAATTATGACAAAAAAAATTGTATTATCAGCTTTAACTATCCTTACCTTACTCTTTACTGGCTGTATCAATGATACTCTTATAACGTCAGATAACGAAATTAATGACTTTGTTTGGAAGGGCATGAATTCCTGGTATAACTGGCAATCCGACGTGGAGGATCTTGCGGACTCAAAAGATGACAATAATGCTTCTTACACTTCATTTTTAAATAGTTATGCTGGGCCAGAAGAATTATTTGATAATTTATTGTTCGATTATCCTAATACTGATCGGTTCTCATGGTTTGTAGAAGATTACGAAGTTCAAGCTCAACAATTTCAGGGGATATCCAAATCTTTTGGTTTTCGTCTTCAGGCAGTTATAATTAACGATAATAACGACATCATTTTTTATGTAAGATATGTGGCACCTAATTCGCCAGTTAGCAATGCAGGTATTAAAAGAGGTGATATCTTTAATGCTATAGACGGTGTTATTCTAAATGAAAGTAATTATGATGATATCGTTGGTAAATTATCCAATGAAACTATAACACTATCGTTTGTTTCAGAAAGCGGTGGTACATTAACATTTATTGAAGATAAGACCATTACAAAAGATGAATTAACAGAAAATCCGGTTCATTTTAAAAATCTTTTTAATGATATCAATGGTAAAAAAGTTGGCTATTTGGTATATAACGGATTCAGATCTTCATATAATGATGAATTAAACGAGGCCTTTGCCTTTTTTAAAGCTGAAAATATTGACGAACTCGTGTTGGATTTGAGACTTAATGGTGGTGGTTCGGTATTGACGTCATCTTATTTAGCAAGCATGATCTACGCCACAGCAGGAACAGATATTTTTGCTGAACTAAGATTTAATTCAAAACATACTGATCAAAATGGGACGTATAAGTTTGATAATTCATTGAATGTTTATAATGTTAATGGAGATAAAACAGGTACAGAGGCCATCAATAGATTAAATGGCCTTAGTCAACTCTATGTTTTGGTTTCCAGCAGTACAGCCTCCGCAAGTGAAATGATCATCAATGGATTAAAAGCTTTTATTCCTGTGAAAGTTATTGGCACAACAACGTTTGGTAAAAATGTTGGCTCCATTACACTTTATGATTCGCCTTCATCAGATTACACTAATGAATCAACGGCAAGCAAGTCACATTTAAATGCGATGCAACCCATAGTGTTTCAGATTTATAATAAGCTGGGGCAGAGTGATTACACGCAAGGTTTTAACCCGGATATTGAAGTGAAAGAATACCAATTTTGGAATAATATCTTGCCATTTGGTGATGAAAATGAAGTGGTTTTAAAGGCAGCACTCGATGATATTAGAGGGGTGTCGGCTAAAAGTTTTCCTACGTCACTTTATAAAAATATGAAAGAGCTCGAGGTGCTTCCACTTGAAAAGAGATTTGATAAGGAGATGTATATTGACCATGACTTTTTTGAAAAATAATCAGTAATTATTTGATGTACTATTATTTTTATAATTAAACATAAAGGCCTGTACAAAATACAGGCTTTTGCATTCTGTATTTTATATATTTGTGTAATTCACTATGTAGTTAAATTTATATGCGATTAGATAAATACCTTTGGGCAATCCGTTATTTTAAAACTCGAAACATTGCTACAGAGGCTTGTAAAAAAGGACATGTAAAAATCAGAGAGTCTAAAGCAAAGCCCTCCAAAGAAATCTTTATTGGAGATTCCTTGATAGTTCGTAAAAACCAGATCAATTATGAACTATTGGTTTTAGACATACCTCTAAGCCGTGTTGGTGCCAAGTTGGTTGATCTCTACAGAAAAGATATTACACCTAAAGAAGCTTTAGAAAATCAGGAATTATTAAAACATTCAAGAGAGTATTACCATAAAAAAGGTGCAGGAAGACCAACAAAAAAAGATAGGCGAGATATAGAAGATTATACAGATGATGATGGTTTAGATTAGTATCAATAAAGGATAACTGAATTAATTCCGATAACAATTTTTTAGCTCATGAATAAATTTGACCTTACTTATTGGAAAAATAAATATAAGAATAATACAACTGGATGGGATTTAGGACATATCTCTACTCCTATCAAGACTTATTTTGATCAAATAGAAAATAATAATATATCTATTTTAATTCCTGGAGGTGGGAATGGTTATGAAGCGGAGTATTTACATAATTTAGGCTTTAAAAATGTTTATTTGTTAGATATAGTAAAACAACCGTTGCAAAATTTTAATCTTAGAGTTCCCGAATTTCCAAAAGAACATTTAATTCAAAATGATTTTTTTAACCTCTCGGGTCAATACGATCTCATTCTGGAACAAACCTTTTTTTGCGCCTTAGACCCCAGTCTAAGAACTAATTATGTGGAAA